>NZ_JOPD01000001.1:0-130005 GCF_002153575.1 Acetobacter sp. DsW_54 | reverse complement strand
AATCCACATCGCAGCAAGCGTCATCTTCTACCTCAAAGAATGAGTCCTGAGCCTAATGCCCCTACTGGGGCTGGCGTTGCCGGGCAACCAGGTGCCCGCAACCCTGTCGATCGGCACAGCCGCCAGTTCCGCAGCCCGCATTCTCTCCTTCAGGCATGCAATCCGGTGGGACATTGTCCGCCATTTTGCCCCCACGGCATTACCGTTTGCAGGCCTTGGCGTCTGGGCTTTGAGTTGTATGAACCCGGCCTACCTCTCCCTCCTTCTGGGCCTGTTCCTTATGGGGAACCTGCCGCTGCTTTTTCGTAAACCTGCTTCCAGCTGCACTGTTGCGACGGTTCCTGTTGCAAAGCTGCATATGCTGGGGGCCGCGGCTGGGTTCATATCCGGTTTTACGGGAGCCGTTGGTCTGGTTTTTAACGGGTTCTATTATCGGCTGGGTTTACGGAAAGAAGAAATTATCGCAACCCGTGCAGCCAACGAAATTTTGCTGCATCTGCTCAAAATCATTCTTTACGCTATATTTGGCCTGCTCAGCGTCCAAGCAACCGTTGCAGGGCTTGCCGTAGCAATGGCCGCAATCCTGTCTTCCATGGGCATGAAATACCTTCTGCCTTACCTGCATGACCACCTGTTCCACAACATTGGTCATGCTGCCATGGTGGTAGCCGGTATCATGATGGTGATCATCGCCGGTGAGCAGATTGCACAACAGGAAAACATTACTGTTCATTTCGCCCATGCAGATGAAGAAGTCGCAGCATCCCTGTCATGGCAAGAGCATACTTTTGCACTGGAATGGGAGAATGGAGGCGAGCTGGAACTGAGCCATGATACCCAAAAGGCCAATCGGCTCTAACACATGATCAGACTTCTCGCAGTCGCCCAAAGCGCTTCCTGTATTCAGCCGGTGTTACACCAAGATGCCGCTGGAAGACCCGCCGCAAAACCCTGACAGACCCAAAGCCTGCTTCAGCAGCCACCACCTTGGGCGGTTTACGCCCTTCTTCAAGCAGGTTGCGGGCAATCGTCAGGCGTGTCTGCTCAACCCATCTGGCGGGCGATAACCCTGTTTCCTGCGCAAAAAGCCGCGTAAGCTGCCTGCGTTCCAGCGCAATCATCCCTGCCATGGCTTCTACACTGTATTCAGCGTCCGGCTGCTGCAAAATCTGCCGTTGAAGAGACTGCAAGGCAGACCGCCCGGCTGGGGACAGTTCCCTTTGCCGGCTGTACTGCAGTTGCCCTCCGGGTCGTTTGTAAAAAAGCACGAGTTGCCGAGCGACATCACGGGCAATTCGCTCCCCCATATCCTCCCGCACCAGCGCAAGCGCCAAATCCAGGCCGGAGGATACACCTGCCGCGGTTCTAAGAGCCCCTTCTTCGCGCACAATTGCATCTGCATCCACCGTTACGGCGGGGAATCTGTGGCGAACACGGTCCACATCAGCCCAGTGCGTGGCAATGGTCTGTCCATCCAGAAGGCCGGTTTCTGCCAACGGAAAAACACCCCCACAGATTGATCCAAACCGGCGGGCTTTGGGGGCTTGCTGCCGCAGCCATCTGGTAAGGACCGGGTTGTAACTTCTGGTCGCTGCATCGGGGGCTCCGGCTACGAGCAGGGTATCCACACATTGGCTGCCAATATCCCCCAGCAGCAGGTCAGCCCGCAGATTGAAACCACACGAACTTCGGATATCTTTTTGGGCTGCCACAAGGACAGACCGATAAAGTGGCCTGCCGTAAAAGGTATTGGCTTCGGCAAAAACATCGGCAGGTCCGGCAATATCCATAAGCTGGACACCATCACTCACCACAAAGACAATCAGAAGTTCGGTCATCAGGTTTCCGGATTTTTCTCAGCCCAGCATGCTTCCAGTTTCCATATAACGCTGATGCCAGGCAAGGGCTGCGGGAAGATGATGCGGAATATGCTGCCCAAAGCCATACCGCTTGGCCTGCTCGAAATAATCCTGCAAATGTGGCCTGAAATCGGGATGTGCACACTTGTCAATAATCGCCCGTGCCCGTTCCACCGGGGCAAGGCCACGCAGATCTGCCAACCCCTGTTCGGAAACAATAATCTGCACATCCTGCAAAATATGATCGGTATGCGGCACCATTGGCACAAAGGCGGATATTTTTCCTCCTTTGGCGGTAGAAGGTGACACAAACATGGACAGAAACGCATTCCGTGCAAAATCGCCAGAGCCACCTATTCCATTTTGGATCCGTGACCCCATGACACAGGTGGAGTTCACGTTGCCATAAATGTCCGCCTCGATCATGCCGTTCATGGCAATAATTCCAAGGCGCCGGATGAGTTCGGGACTGTTGCTGACTTCCTGCTGCCGAAGCACAATTTTCTGGCGGAAAAATGCAGCTTGATGGTTGATACGCTGCGCTGCTTCCGGGCTAAGGGAAAAAGAGGAGGCCGAAGCAACAGTCATGCGCCCGCTTTCCAGCATGGATAGCATACCATCTTGAATAACCTCACTAAAACCAGTCAGGTTTTCAAAATGGCTTTCATTCAAACCTTCCAGAACGGCATTGGCAATATTACCAACCCCACTTTGCAACGGCAACAGTGAGGGGGGAAGCCGCCCCTGTTTTACCTCATGTGCAAAAAACTCCATAACATGCCCGGCAATCTGCCGTGCAGTTGTATCCGGTTCTGCAAATGGTGCGTTACGGTCAGGCTCATCCGTAACAACAACCGCCACAAGCCGGTTAAGGTCAATGGCAAGTGTGCCGTTCCCTATACGGTCACCGGGGTGTAGCAGGGGTATAATCTGCCCGTTTGGTGGCATTTGCACACCACCCCAGATATCGTGAATGCCTGCAAGTTCAGGATTCTGCCAGGTATTGACCTCGACAATAATTTTATCTGCAATTTGCACCCATGTCGGGCTGTTGCCGACAGAAGAGCTAAGGATCACTTGCCCATCTGGCGTAACGGCAACCGCTTCGATAATCGCGACATCCGGCTTACCAAACTGCCCTTGCCGCGCCTTCTGGGCCACCTGACCAAGATGTGTGTCCAGGTAAAGCGTGCTGCCTTCGTTAATCCGGGCCCGCATGGCGGTATCCCCATTATAGGGGCTGCGAAACGCCACCGCATTAGCTCTGGCCAGCGCTCCATCCAGCTGCGGCCCGGTTGAAGCCCCGGTTAGCAACCGCACCGTAAACGGCTCCCCGGCCGCATGGGCTGCCTCAATCCGTTGGGCAAGGGCCTCGGGTACGGCCTTGGGGTATCCGGCACCGGTAAAGCCACTGGTGGCAATAACATCCTTATTCCGGATCAGGGCTGCAGCTTCTTGTGCCGTCATGATGCGATCAAGAAATGTCTGGTGAGCAATACGGTCTTTCATGGCCAGATTTCATCCAAGTGTTCCTGGGGTCACTTATGATGAAAGCTGAACAGCCAACACAGCAATGAGAATGATGGTCCGCAAAAAGGTATCATGGACCATATTGGGACATGTCTCTCCACATGACTGTGAGCCACCAAGCACCGGCTACGGGCAGGCCTGTCTGTTAAGATGTTGCCCAGCGCGTTAAAAACTTTCTCATCTGCACATGATATTGGTAGATCATGAGCAGCCCACAACATCAAACGTGATCTGAAGTCAATTGGCGTCAATGTTCCGTCGGGGAATGAGGTCTGATATGTCGATTTTTTACGGTCTTTCAGCTTTTCCCATAACACCCACCAACTCACATGGTGTGGTCGATACAGAAGGTGTAATGCACCTGACGGGCTACCTGTCAGCCAATGGTGTAGATTCCATTGGCCTGTTAGGCAGCACCGGAACTTATGCCTATCTGAGCCGGACAGAACGATGCAGGGCCGTTCGGGCAGCGGTCAAAGCCATTGGGGGTAAAACCCCTCTGATCGTAGGGGTTGGTACCCTGCGCACTGATGATGCGCAGAACCTCGCACGCGATGCGGCCGCCGAAGGCGCAGATGGGCTGTTAATGGCCCCTGTATCCTATACCCCCCTCACGCAGGAAGAGGCCTATCAGCACTATGCCGCGGTCGCGGCAGCCACGCCTTTACCCCTGTGTATTTATAACAACCCCGGCACGACACACTTCAGCTTTGGTCGTAATCTACTGGAACGGCTGGCAGATATACCCAACATTGCCGCTATAAAAATGCCAGCCCCAGCAGCAGGCACGGTCGCACAGGAACTGGCAGAACTACGGAACAGCCCGGCTGGAAAACTCAGTATTGGCTATAGTGGAGACTGGATTGCAGCCGAAGCCCTGCTGGCTGGATGCGACGGGTGGTTTAGTGTTTTAGGGGGCTTTCTGCCCCAACTGGCCAAAGCCTTGGTCAGAGCTGCGCGTGCAGGTGATGTGGCTTCTGTAAACCATCACCAGAAAACCCTGCTGCCTCTGTGGCAGCTCTTCAAGGAATTCGGGAGCTTGCGCGTGGCTTATGCTGCAACCCGTTTTTTGGGGCTTGCCAATGCCCAGCCCCCTTTACCTATTCTGCCACTCAGCCCCCAGAACCAGCAAAGGGTGATTGAGGCATTACAGGCCTGCATGGATGATTGTCCCTGAAAACACCCCTGCATGCCATACGCAGCCGCACATGAAGCATAGCGCGTCTGGCGCTAGGATTTTAGTGCACGGCCAGAAAAACCTTTATGATACATAACAACACTTACCAGACCTATGCCACAGGCCAGTATAAACGCAGGACCGAATGATCCATAACGGGTTGCCAGAATACCCGTCAGCAAAGGAGCCAGAACACCCCCCAGTGAAGCACCGGTATTTTGTATGGCTTCAAGCGTTGCAACGCGGTTTTCCGTAACAATCAATGTACCCAGTGTCCATCCGCAACTCACAGCCACACCACTGGCAAACAGTGTAAACGTCAACAGGACTATGGCCGGGATCGACCCCGGTTGCAAAGCGAGTGTCCCGGTCAGGATTGCACAGGCAAGCATGGACAACACCACAGTACGCCTGCATGCCACTAAAGGAGCAACTCCACGCTGGCTGATCATGTCCATCAGCCGCCCTCCCATAAAACAGCCCAAAAAGCTGAAAATCTGAGGGAATGCTGATAATAATCCTGCCTGAATGACTGAAAGATTTTCCGTTTTTTCCAGCCAGGCCGGCAACCAGGTGACATAAAGCGAGCTAAGATAGACCACACCGGTATAACCTGCCGTAGCAGCCCATGTGTTACGTTGCCTGAGCAGGTATCCCAGATCATCCCTTAACGCAGAACGAAGTGCTGCCGTTGCAGAATGAGCAGGTGTAGGAGCAGACACCTCGCCCGAGGCCGGGTCGCGATAATAAACAATCCAGATAACCGCAAGCAGAAGATTGATCACGCCCACCAGGACCGACATATCCCGCCAGCCCCACCAGGCCATGATGGCCAGCAAAAAAGGAGGAGCCAGTGCAGGCCCCAAGGAGGCAGAACCATTAAACAGCCCGATCGCACTACCCCGCTCTTCCGCCGAAAACCAGTGAACCAGAACACGCGTGCCCGCCAGAAACAAAGGAGCCTCCCCCACACCCAGCAAGGCACGGGTCCAGAAAATATTGGTCGAACTATCCACCAGCCCAAACAATATTTCGGAAAACGAGCATAAAACCAGAGACGCCCCGAGGAACACCCGCCCCCCCAGACGGTCAGCCAGTAGCCCTATTGGAATTTGGCTGATCATGTAGGTCCATGCCAGAGCGGACAACAGCCAGCCCATGGTCTCATAGGACAAATGCAGGTCTGCCATAATCGCAGTATTGCCGATGGAAAGGGTTGCACGGTCAATATAATTGATGCACCCCGCCCCTACGAGCAGAAGAAGAGTCATACGCTGGCGCGTGCGGTGCCTTGAATCCTGCATAAGAAATAAAATACCTTTAAAAACCTATTATTTTTCCAGAGATTTAGACGCCTGCTTGAGCCAGCGCGAGACATCATGAGGCTGTGTTTCAGACTGGCGGATAAGCTGATCAAAATGGCGCTGCATCTGCTGAATGGTCGCCTGATCATTGAAGATGATATATTGGCTACCAGCATAGATTGCAGCCCGCTGTGTTCCAAAAATTGTATAGGGCACGGTATGATGTGCTCGCCCGTCAAACAGAAAAATACGCAAGGATGGGTATAACGTTTCTACCCGTTCCACCATATATTCCATCTGGGCCCGCCGGACTGAAATCGGCAGCCCATCCCATGGGAACACACCATCTATCAGGCTCGTGATGGTCTGGGTCGAGAGGCAGATTTCCATATCTGTTCCCGGCGGTCGGTTATAATTGAGATTGCTGACAATGGCCTCAATCTCTGCGGGGTCATCATATTCCGGACCCAGTTCCCATGCCACAACTTCTGACATACGCAGAATATCCGGTAAACGATAGGGCACGTAACGGATTTTCATACCCTCTGCTTCCGTGTGCCAGCGGGTTAGCAAAGGAATGTTATAATAATCCGGATTATCTGCAACTTCTGTCGTGCGGGTAGCACTTGTATTTGCGGTGTCTGTTACACCCAGCAGCCAGTCCACGGACACATTATAGCGCTCGGCAATACGCACCAATGTATCCGCCCGGGGCAGACGTACGGCATCCTCGGCAAGCAACTGGCTTAATGCTGAACGATCAATCCCGATCTCCGCAGCGAACAGGGAGCGACTTTTTGATTTTGCAATCAAGGACAAGACGCGCTGCTGAAAGATGCGGGAAATGACACGTTTGCTCATGCTTATTTTCCACGATTAATTTCGTATTATATGTGACAAAAGTCAACATATTTTACAACACACTCATTGAAAAGGGTATTTGTACGTTTAAAACCGAGTTTATGGAAAACGTACGGAATAAAACCACAAAAAATAGTGCTTTTATCATGCAGGCCATTGCAGAATGGCCAACATGGCTTGCCCTGCTGGGTTGCTACACAAGCTGGGTGCTGCTTGGATACCTTTTTTATCCTGCTCATCCGCTGCTGGCCTTGGTCTGCATGGCTGTAACAGTTGCATTCCACTCCTCACTCCAGCACGAAGCCATTCATGGCCACCCCACACCATCTACCCTGTGCAACGAAGTGCTGGTTGGCCTGCCCCTTGGTCTGGCTTACCCCTACCGCCGCTACCGTACGAGCCATTTGCAGCACCATCACGATGATGCATTAACCGACCCGCACCAGGACCCGGAAAGCTATTACTGGGACCGCGCGAGTTGGGTACATCTCGGGTTTTTTTGGCGCTTTCTACTCACACTCAACAACACCGTTCTGGGCCGCCTGCTGCTCGGGCCACTGGTGGGGAGTATCCGTTTTTTCTGGCAGGATCTAGCGCTCATCCGGGCCGGAAACCGCACAGTCCGGCGGGCGTGGGTTATCCATGCCCTGTCCATCCTGCTTGTTGCTGCCATTGTTACATACGTTTTTCACATACCATTCTGGCTTTATGCAATCGGCCCGGCCTATGCGGGTAATGCCTTGATCGCCCTGCGTTCGTACTGCGAACATCGGTGGCACGAAGCCCCGGACGGACGGACGATTATTGTTGAAAAATCTTTCCTGTCCTTCCTGTTTCTTTATAACAATCTGCATGTTGTCCACCATGCCCTGCCGGGTGAACCCTGGTTCCGCATGCCCAGCCTGTACAAGCAGAACCGGGAGCAATGGCAGATCCAGAATCGTGGATACGTCTATCGCGGTTACCACAAAATTATCTGGCAGTATCTGCTGCGCTCCAAAGAGCCATTGCTGCACCCGGCATATAGCCCACAGCCTGCAAGAGAGCAGTCATGACCTTTGTTGCTTCCATGCCAATGTATGACCCACCAGAGGAACGGGAGACAGTGGATCTGAGCTGGCAACGCGTGCGAGATGCGCTGCGCCTACGTGGTATTGCTGCCCCGGAGCGACTGGTGCGCCGTAATGCTGACCTGCCCGCCGTACCCGGTGGAATAAGGGATGTCGCAGGCAACATCATTGCCCCAGACCCTGCAACATTACCGCCAGAAGAGCTGGACCTACACACGCTCTGGCGCCACCCCGACTTGCTGTTTGGTGAAACATGCTGGGGGCCGCTGGACCAGGGATTGCGACCATTTGTGCATGTCATCGCACAAAACAGCTATTCTGGCGTACCGGGAGGAGAAGGTATTCTGTACCGCAGTGCGCTGATTACCCGCAGTGAGGCACAACGCCCTGCCCCCGTACCATCAGACACTCCGGTTATGCCTGATCTGGCAGGCAAGCACTTTGCCTTTAACACGCTGGACTCCCGCTCGGGCTACTTATCTGTGGAGCGTGACCTGCACGCGCAGGGTGCGTCCATGCAGACCTTTTCGCACACTACACCAACTGGCAGCCATTTGGCCTCCCTGCGCATGGTAGCCGCCAACGAAGCCGATATTGCTGCAATTGATTGCAAAAGCTGGGCCATGGCGCAGCGGCACCACCCGAGCCTGAGCGCAAAACTGCACGTGGCTGGCTGGACAGCCCCTTCCACCGGCCTGCCGTTCATCTGCTCGGTGCATCTGCCGGAAGCTATCAGGCGCAATGTGGCAGATGTCGCCCGGGCGATCTTCCTGCCTCCAGCGCGATGTTGACCCCGCAGCCTCGCGCGCAGAACACCCCCAGTCCGCACGATCATGTTCGCACGCATCTGCATGGCAGAACAAAGCATGATCAGGACACAATATTTATCAATATCGGATTCATCGGCAATCCACTTTCGTCTTTAAAGAGAGCAAACCCATGATGACACGACAGAGGCTTGCCCGCTCCACCATTCTGGGCGGTATGATCATGATACCCACCCTGACATCGGCCATTGCTGCCAAATCGGTTCGGGCGGCTGAAGTATCTGGTGAGACCAGAACCACCCCGGCTGCCGCACCCGCAGGGCATGTGAACAAGACCGCCAAAACCGTTGATGGTGCGCACGAGGACATTGCCGTTTTTGGGCGTGGTTCCACCCGCCAGATGACCAGCATCACCCGAAGCATGATGCAGCAGAGCGTGCCGGGCACATCCCCGCTAAAAGTGCTCAACCAGTTACCGGGGGTGATGTACCAGTCCGCAGACCCATTTGGTGGCTATGAATACTCCAGCCAGATTTTTATGCGGGGGTTTGGCCAGTCGCAGCTGGGCTTTACGCTGGATGACATTCCACTGGGGGACCAGCAGTTCAACAATTACAATGGGTTGGGAGTGACACGCTCCATCATTTCCGACAACATTGGTGGCGTGGACGTATCACAAGGTGCCGGGGCAATTGATGTTGCCTCTACCAGTAATCTGGGGGGGGCCATCCAGATTCATTCCATCGACCCATCGCATACACGGGGCGGCACTGTCAGCCAGACATTTGGAAGCAATGCGGCCAAGCGCACCTTTGTACGCCTTGAAAGCGGGGACCTGAATGCAGCCGGCACGCGCTTTTATGTATCCTACGCACGCACGGATATGAACCTGTGGAAAGGCGGTGGCTACAACTACTCGGATCAGGTCAACGCCAAGCTTGTCCAGCCCCTTGCCAATGGATCCTCCCTAAAAGCCTTTTTCGACTGGAGCTCAACGCAACAGTTCGATTATCAGGACATGACCATGGGTTACCTGCATAGCATTGGCCCCAAACTGTCCAATTATTACCCAAACTATGCCGCCGCCTATAATGCAGCTCGTGGTATTTTTTCCCCCTCGATTGCTGCCACGTATGACCCGGCCGATGCCTCCTATTACGCAGGCACAGCCAACCGGGTGGATTATCTGGGTGGGCTGACACTGGACGAAAACCTAACCGACCGGCTGAACTGGAAAACAACGCTGTATGGCCATGCAGACAACGGCTACAGCACATGGACCTCACCCTATATGCCCTCCCCCAACGGGGCCCCCCTGTCGCAACGCCTCCAGACACCACAGATCGCACGCGGCGGGTTTGAAACCGCATTCACCTACAAGATTGCCCGCCATACCCTCAATGCCGGTGTATGGTACGAATATGGTACGTTTAACGAAGGGCGTTACTTCAGTCAGGCACCATTACTGGGGCAGGGCACATTGGGTAATCCGACCAGCGGCTTTCCATCCAGCCAGATTTTTGCTCACCCGTGGCAGGAATCTTTTTCCTCCAACACCTTTGTCTTTCATCTACAGGACACCTACCGGGTTACAGACACGCTTACGGTCAATGCTGGCTTCAAATCCATGATTCTCAACGCTGGCAACAATGTTCCTACGCAAGACCCTTCCCTCCCCCAGGCGGCACAGGGGCGGCTGGAGGCATCCAATGCGTTCTTGCCACAGGTATCGGCCAACTGGCGTTTTCTGCCACACAACGAGCTATTTTTTGATGTCTCGCACAACATGCGCGGCTTTCCCGAAGATGGCTACCAGACCAATATGGTAGCCACACCATGGGCAGCGCAGCAAAACGTGTTCCAGAGCACAAAAAATGCCTTAAAACCCGAAACTGACTGGGTGTACGAAGGCGGATACCGTTACACGACCCCCTTGGTCAGTGCTCTGGCATCGCTCTACCGGATCAATTTTTCCAACCGTCTGCAAATGACATATGGCGGACAGAACATAAGCCCTACTCCAGTGGTCCAGAACGTTGGCAGCGTAACAGCCAATGGGGCTGAAGCCAGCATTACCGTCAGGCCGTTAAAAGGCCTTTCGATCTATAACTCATTTTCTTACAACCATTCCTCTTACGACCAGAACGTTGCCAGCGGTGGTGTTCTGTACCAGACCCAAGGCAAACAGATCCCGAACTATCCACAGTTCATGTACAAGGGCAGTATCAGCTACCATATTGGCAAACTCTCCGCCCATGTGGACGGAACTTACCTGTCCAGCCGTCAGCTAACATATACCAATGACCTACATGTTCCTGGGTATTTTCTGGCCAACTTTGGCACCCGCTACGATTTTGGGCCTGTCGGCCCCTTAAAGGGGCTATCCGCCAGCTTTAACATCTACAATCTGGCCAATAAAACCTACATTGCCACCACCAATGAGGCCGGAAACAACTTCATTAACAACAGTTTCAATTATTTCCTCATGGGCGCACCCAGACAGTTTTTTGGAACGATTAGCGCAAACTTCTGAGATTTGTGTATCCACGACCCAGAACCCATTAAGGCGCTGGGAGCAGACACAATAAGGGCTTCACATATTGATCTCTCATACTGTGAAGCCCTTTAGTTTTGCAGCCATGCCAGCCGAAAGGCGTTTTCTGCCAGCCTCACCCCAAATGGGCGGAACATGAAAACGCCTTTACCCATACGATCAGGGCACAGATTTTGCCTTGCATCACATTTAGAATAAATACTTCAGCCCCATGAACCATATGATGGAGGACGACACAAAAGATACAACGCAAGCCCCATAAACAAGGCTATGCCTGAATTTTTGTTGCTTCACAAAATCTGCAACTACAATAATCGTTAATGGGCATCCCCAGATATACCGATGTATGGACATAAGCGATGTGGATGATGAGATCAGGAACGTGAACAGCAATATCGTTGCTTCAACACAATACTTTCTCTTGTACGCATACCATATAATAACGATGTCTATAAGGAAGCTTACAAAAAGATGTATTCCATGCAGATGTTTTAAATAGTTCCAAGCAACCACCACAGGAATACGAAATTTTCGTTCCCACGCAATCTGGGCATGCGAAAATGCCAGACCATCCCCCATGAGATGATACAGATACAAGCTATACAACCCGATTGCGCTGAACCCCACCAGAGCAACCAGTGCATAACTCATAAAATCATATTTTTTTGCGATTATATTTTTAAAACCTGCCTCTTTCATCAAGAAAAATGACAAGATCAAACCCACCACAAACCCGGTCGGCCGACAAAAAGAAAGAAGAAATATTGAGGCCATGAGCGCAGGCATATTCTTCTTATAAAAATTATACAGGCTGATCAGCAGCAGAATGCCATAAACACATTCTGTGTACTGGATTCTATCCCACAAGCAAAATATTGAGAAAAACGAAAGAAAAATAATAACCGTATTATCTAAATTGCACTTCCTGATTTCATTGTATTTTATCAAAAAATACGGAATGAAAAACAATATTATGTTGTTAATGATCAGGCCGGAAGCCTGCACGCTGAGTGTAGAAAGATACGAAAATCCCTTTATCATCAGGATATAAAGAGGAAAAAAACACCAATCCCCCATTCCTATCATCGTCTGATAGAGATGCGAATATTTTCCGTATCCATGATTAGCTATATAAGAATACCAATGGCAGTCCCAATGACATGTGGCTGGCACCACTCCCCCGAACAAGGGAGTCAGCATAAAAAACAGGGCCGTTGATAATATATAGAGAGATATATATTTTTTGTTGATTATTTTTTTCATCGTTAACATGTCGTATCTCTTGCAGATTTCACGCAAATTGGTTTGACCCGCTCTTGAATATCAAGTCCCCCGTATATCTCAGCCTCAAGATACTCCCATGCACTGATATTTTTATTAATATAGTAATTCCTGTAATTTTGACTGACACGGGGATGAATCATAATGAAAAGTGAAAAAGCACTGAACACCGACAGAGAGAAAAACAATATTGTTATGAACAGTTTCTGAAGCGTTGTTTTTTCTTCGTCGGGTGGCATCTGTCTGTATCCATTATTAAAAAAATATTTATGAAATCCATTGCGTTATACTGCATGAAACCAGACGCAACAGAACATAGAGCGCCGTCACATCGCGTTTTACTCCTACCTTCAGACTAAAAAAGGAAGGCTTTTTGCATAAATTATATTTTCGTGTCAATATAATGACCACAAATAAGCATGCTAATATTTTATTGAATAATATTTTTGTTACTACAGAAAAACACCCAAACGATGGGAAGAAAAGCATTATTTTGTTTATGCGTCATTATTTCTGAATAAAGCCATCCTGGGATTTAGAGCATCAAGAGGAAGCTTCAGGCATGGTGCCGTAGCAGCTACCCGCCAATGTTTGGGCTAACCTATCTGTATCTACCCGATAGAGGATGCGCCGCAGCTGAATATTACGGCGCGACTCCCCTGTTACGGCTTGGTAGCTGCAGCAGAACTGGCAGAAGGTGCAGGAAAGCGAAGTTTGGCCAGTCGGGCCTCTTCCATCGGCAAAGGCGCATCCGTTGCGGAGACCACTCCGTTCTGGTGCAGAAGAAACGCAACCAGAGCTGCCGTATCCTGTGGCGGCAGAGTGCCCGGAGCCATGAGCGGCATGGCACGGGATATATATCCGGCTAATTGGTCAATCGGGGTGTTCGCCCAACGTGCCGTAAAATACGTGCTCAGGTCCGGTACGTCATGCCCACCTTCAAGGTCGGCACCATGGCACATGGCGCAGGCTCCAGCATAAATCTGCGCGCCATGTGCCACCTGCTCAGCCGAAAACGAGACAGCATGCCCATTACCGCTCTGGCTAGCAGCATGAGCGGTATAGTGCGTGTCAGCCCAAGCCGGAGCAGTATGGAGCAAAAAGACCGACAGCACAGAAGCAAAACGAGCAGTAGGCAGGGTAAAGAAGCGGATCATGATAGTGCTCTTATCCGGCACGAGGCTGAAAACGGGTAAAAAGATCGCCAATAATAGCAATGGCCTTTTCTGCCTCGGCGCGGTCAGGGTGTTCAAAACTGTTCCCCACACCGTCCATCTCACCCAGTCCGGACATGTCATACCCCTGAATCATCACGCCATCGGATTTGGAGATCATGGCCGCACCTTTGTATTCCAGCGCATAAGATGCGTCGGGCTGAGGCGGGAGCCAGCTTGTCTGCCCACGGACAGGAATGAGGGATTTATCATTCCACCAGTCCCGCGCAGCATAGCCGGGGCAATTGATCACCACACGCTCGGGCAGGTCCGCCAGATCAGAAGGACTATGGAATTCGCGGATAACTATACGCCCACCTGCCTGATGGAACTCTTCGAGCAGAAGGTGGCCGTAAGAACCAAAATTATAGATCATGAGCGGCGTGCGCCGTGCATAAGCTACGGGAAACGGGTTATCGGCCCCGGCCAGCAGTTCGGGTGCGGGAATAATATCGCTTATCAGGCTGGCATATTCGGCAAACTCCGCACTGTTCTGCGGCATACCTGTGGTGGCAAAGCTGCCTTTGGCCGCATCTGCTGGGGCAGGCCCATGGTCTGCCGCATCCGGTGCTGTGTCGGACAGGGTATAGTTATCCCGAAAATCGATTGGATTGCCCGGCATGCCCAGATAATCCCGATAGGTCTGCCAGGAGTAACGGGCCATTTTTTCCCACGTTCTGGCAAATTCGGAGCCAGCCTGCTGGGTTAGGGCTATGCGCGAATCTGGTGTCCAGCTCCCATTCGCCCGCACGGAACGGGTATGGGGGAGCAGGTCGCGGGTGTAGATGGTGACATCCAGCCCAGCACGCTGCGCGGTCAGGGCCGAAGTCAGGCCGATAATGCCACAGCCTATAACCGCCACCCTGCGTTCCAGCGTAGCCGCGGCATGCCCAACGGCCATGTAAGCCGCCCCCCATGAGAGCGACCAGCCGCTACCACCATGGCCGTAATTATGCACCACGGTTTTGCCCGCCACATGCTCCACATCCATGCGTGGGCCAGCAGGGCGGAACGGACGCAGACAGACCTTTATATCCATGATCTGGTCCGCATGAGCACGAATAGGCACAATACGCGGGATGGTTCCGTGCAGGGCCGTACGCCCAAGAGCGGCTGCTGCATCTGGGGTGGCGGCCCAGCCCCGTCGGGTGCTCCCCATTATTCCGGCTGCCAGAGAGGCCGCAAACAGGTCTCTGCGTTTCAAGCTGCGTATCCTAATTGTGTGATCAACTGGCGAATAGAAGACCTAGCATACGGGAGTTTGCCGTGCATGCGCTACCCCTGCGCGCAAAACGACCGACCATGAACTTGCAAAATGGGTGATTTATCTGACTGAGCAGGCTTTACACCCGGCAAAACTCCTGCTGGCAAGGATGCAACACATCTGTTGTACCGCATCTGGCGCAGGCGGGCAGGCACCCTACCAAGGAGAGGCTCAAAAGCTCCCCCTGGCAGGGTCAGATGCTCAGTTTTTGTAGTCAGGCTGTTCGCGGTCAAGCTTGCGGCGCAGGGCTTTCCAGATCATCTGCCCCTGATCGGGGTCCGTATCAAACTGGTTTTTGGCACGAAGCATTTTTTCTTCTGACGGAATGTGTAGCGGTACCCCGGTGGACTGCGCTGCAATCTGGATCTTGCAGGCCTGTTCCATGTAGTACATGCGATAAAATGCCTGTGCCACGGTGCTACCTACAGTCAGCAGGCCGTGGTTTTGCAAAATAATGGCATTGCGTGTGCCAAGGTCACGCACCAGACGTTCACGCTCGCTCAGGTTGTCATCCGCTGCAATACCTTCGTAAGCATGGAAGGCAACTGCACCATAAAACTCGATATTGATCTGGTTAAGTGGAAGAATCCCCTGATCCTGTGCCGCAATAACCATACCGGCAAGGGTATGCGTATGCATGACGCATGCAGCATCCGGCCGATTGGCATGGACAGCGGAATGAATGACAAACCCGGCAGGATTGATGTTCCAGCTTGTTTTTTGCTGCGGAACACCATCTGCGTCCACCACAACCAGACTGCTGGCTGTAATTTCTTCAAACAGAAGCCCATACGGGTTAACCAGATAACGGTGCCCATCACCGGGCAGGCGGACGGAAAGGTGCGTATAAACCATATCCGTCATGTCAAAATGCGCGATAAGCCGGTATGCGGCTGCCAGGTCTTCGCGCAGTTCCTGTTCTGTCTGCTGTGTTGTCATTGTTGTGGTGTCCTTAAATTCAAAAAAGGTGGTTTCAGGCTGAGGCAACGCGCTTGAAATGTCCAAAAGTTGCTGTTTTGCGTGCCCCTTCGGGGAGCTTGAGATCCCCTTTTTCAACCTTGCGCACCAGATACTGGTATGTCTGCAAGGCCTGCGCCCACATGTGCTCGCCAATAGTGATGGTTTCGTAGGAAGCCGCATCATCCTTGGCAAAAGCCGGTAACGGGCGGATCTGGGTATGGTAGTCGCAGGCGTAAAAGAGCGGGAAGGAATAGCGCTCTTCGGCAACCTTGCGCACCCTGTGTGCTGTTGCCACAAACTCGCCTGCGGTCATGACTTCAAGCATGTCACCAATATTGACCACAAACGCTCCGGGGATGGGGGGCGCGTCAATCCAGTCTCCGTGCCCGTTCATCACTTCCAGCCCCGGCTTGTCTGCCAGAAGAATTGTAAAGCATTCGTAATCCGTATGAGCACCAATGCCGGGCGCATCCTGCGCCTGTGCGTCATGCGGGTAATGGATCATGCGCAGCTTGGAGGGCGGAAAATTGGCTACGGAATCAAAGTAGTTTTCCTCCAACCCCAGAGCGAGAGCAAAACCGCTGAAGAGCTTGCGGCCCAGATCAAACACCGCACGGTAATAAGCTTCCGCCGCGGCCTGAAAACCGGGGAGGTCCGGCCAGTTGTTAGGGCCAAGCAACGGGGTTCCGGCTTGTACCAGCGGGTGATTGGCCGGAACTTCGTAGCCAATATCAAACGCTTCCTTATGATCGGGGCGGCCAGCGGAATACACCTCCTCCCCTTCAGGCACAAAACCTTTGTGGGTGGCAGAGGTGCCTATGTAATATTCCATCTTCTTTTCAAAAGGCTGGGCAAAAAAATCACGCGCAACCTTGCGCACACCCTCGATCAGATCCTCTGGCACATTATGCCCGGAAATAAAGAGAAAACCGACATTACGCGCAGCATCACCCAGCTTGTCCGCTACGGCCTGACGTTGCGCAATATCAGGACTGTACAGACCACTGATATCAATAACGGGAATACGGGTGAAAGTTTCGGTGGTGGTGGAAACGGACATCAACCCAGTTCCTTTTTACTGCCACGCGCTGACATGGCCTGTTGAAAATGCTGGCGTTCTGTCTGGCCAGTCCAGATGTTAAGGGACCACAGGTCCGCAACCGGCATGTTGGTAAACGGCAAGGTGTGCAGATAACCATCCGGCCCACATTCGGGGGTCATGGTGGTTGTGGTGTAGCCCCGCGCAAGCTGACTCTGCCAGATCTGCTGCCAGATACTCTGGTGGAACCGTAAGGCGGGTGCATATTCCGGCGCGCCGGGATGGGGGGCCTGTGGCCCCTGATCATACCCCACACGTGCCTGAATGTGATGCACACGCTCGACAAAAGCGGACAGGTCATCTGCCGGGTCATTCAGCAGGCGTTCACAGCACACAACCCAGTGGCTTATGTCCGCCGTAAACAGCATATCCGGCACCTGTGCAAGCACATCCAGCGTTACCCACGGTGTTGCCAGAATACGGGAGCGGTGTGTTTCAAAACAGCAGAGCACATTGGCTGCACGGCAAATTTCCTGCGCCTGCGCAATAAACTCTGCCTGCTGGCTTGCGGGCCAGCGGTCGTTGCCCCCCAGAATGGTGACAAACCGAGGGTTCATGGGCAATGCGCGGTCCACAGCACACCGCAGGTCGTCCAGATGATTTTGAACAGAGGCACTCTGGTTGGGAATAACGCCGCCACCTGTCATGGCTATGGCGATATACGGTGCCCCTTCTTCTCGCAAAATAGTGCTGCATTCCTGTGCGGCAGCATGGGTTGGAGGAATACGCGCCTCCAGCCCGGTAAACCCCGCGACACGGGCTTCCGCCAGTGGGATGTCCCACCGGCGGTTATCTCCCCACAATGTTCGGAAAAGTTCAAATTTCATCATCGCTTTCCCGGTTTTTATTCAGGTATCAGAAGTTGTAGTGCAAGTCGCAGCCAACCCAGCGGGGTGTCTGGATATACTGGGCGCGGTTCCCGTCACTCCCGGTAAAGGAGTAGGTGGAGCCATGATTGTCCTGCAGATTGTCAACATAAACGGCAGCAGTCCATTTGCCGGTTTTGGGGCCAACTTCCATCCGCAGGCCAAGCGAGCTGATCTTGCTGGTCTGGGCGTTACTATCCCCCAATGCGGCCCACATGTTGTCTTTCCATGTGTAGCTGGCCTGCAATGTGGTGCGGTAGCGGTCAAAGTTGATGTTGTAACGTGCAACAGCACTCCATGAGAACCGCGGCGCAAACGGAAGCTGGGAGTTATGCGCGATCTTTGGGTCCAGTGTCAGGCCGGGCAGCGAGTCAACCGGGCTTTTGATCTGTGCATCTAGGTAGGCAAAGGAACCACTCAGATCAAGGTTAGGAATAACGTTATGCAAGGTGGTGGAAACTTCGCCACCCCGTGTGCGTGCACGCGGAATAGTGCCCAGCGTCAGCGAGTTGCTGGAAATGTTTGAATTTGCATAAGGGTGGAACGTACCAAAGAAGAGTGTCTGACGATTGTGATATTCGTAGTCAAACAGGGAGCCTTCCAGAATAACCTTGTTATGCAGAAGGGAGGATTTGATCCCGACTTCATAAGCAATCAGATTTTCCGGACGGACATAATCCAGTGCTGCGGGCGCCAGCACAGGGGCTGCAAAATAACTGCCTGCCTTATAACCGTTGGAAATGGTGCCATAAGCATAAGTGCCCGGCACAATCTGGTAACGCAGACCAACACGCCCGGTAAAGCGCTCGTAATCGTGCTGCTGGTTAAGATGGTTGATCGCACCATTAAGCGTTGCATTGTACGGAGCAGCAAGGCGCGGGCTTCCGTTCCCGACCGCCGAGTACACCGAACCACCATTAAAGCCACGTTCATCATAGGAAAAACGACCAGACGCGATAAAGTCCAGCTTTTTCGTAATATTGGTGACCGTGTTGACATAAACACCGGTGGACAGGTTCTGCTGCGAGAAATGGTTGGTCAGGTTGACCATGCTACCGGGGTCATCCATGCGGTAGCTGGTGTAGCTGCCATCAATCTTGTCATAAGATTCGTAAACACCAACCGTCAGATGGAAGATTTTGGCCAGATTCATGCGCAGGTGCATGTCATGCGACTGGGCAATAGCCGTATCGTTCCAGCGGTAATCGGCATATTTGGTGCCAACGCCGCCTACCACGCCCGTACCGTCGGAGCGCACCCCGCCAGCAACGGTGCCAAGACCATCGTAGTTATCCAGATCATTCCGGCGGTAAAAATCAATCCCCGTTGTGGAGGAGAACGTACCAAAATCAAAAATTTTGGTAAAGTTGAGCGAAACACCACCGCCATTTTCGTTGCGTTGGGGCGGGGTATTGCCAACATTAACAGCATGCGGGTTGGGGTTTGCACCCACACCACCATTGGCAACCGTATCCATGTCCTGTGGGGATGTGGACCGCCCCTTATCACGCGTATAGTGGATATTCAGCAGGAAGGATGAGGTATCATCCACCGTAAACTTGGTCAGGTTACGCATTGCCAGCAGATCCTGCGAGCCATAACGCGCACCCGTTGCAACGTCTTTCTGCCAGCCATCGCCCTTGACGTAGTTAAAGGCCAGGCGGTTGGAAATCTTGCTTGTAATGGGGGTGTTAATGGCAAAGCGGCCACGGCTGGTATTGTAGCTACCATAACCCCACTCCGCATACCCCCCAAACTTATCGGATGGTTTTACGGACTGTACGTTAATGCTACCACCGGTAGTGCTGCGCCCCATGTCAAAACCCTGCGGGCCTTTTTCCGTTGCAACACTTTCCACATCCAGCATCTGGCCGGTGTAGAACACGGGGAACGGAGCCAAAACACCATCAAGGTAAATACCAATGCCACCCATGTTGGTGCCAACATAGTCATCCAGCCCAACACCACGAATGGAGAAAATGGGAGCCGAACCAGAGACAGCGTTGGTTGCCGTCACACCGGGGGTAAAGGAGGCAATGTCCTTGGGGTTCTCCAGATGGAGCGAGCGGAGTTCCTGCCCGCTGATCACGTTGACCGTGGTTGGCTCGGACAGATAGCGATGGGCATGGGTCTGCGTGACTTCAACCTGCTCGGAGCCCCCTTGCCGAGGGGCTGAGCTTTTGCGGCGCGGCGCAGTACCCGCATGCTTATGGCCTGGGGCACTGTGGCTTGCATCTGCAGACGGCGGGCTTGCAGCAGAGGGTGCAGCCGTTGCCAGTGGGGAGGTGGATGCCAAAAGCAGGCAGGGCAGAGCTGGCAGGGTAACATACGCTGGAACCGAAGCCAGAAGGCGGAAGGACCGACGTAAAAACAAGGATTTCATGCCCGTATTCCTGATTTTATTCCAGTTGGAACCGGCCCTGGGCTTCTAAGGCAACCGGTCTTTTCATTTCCATTTGATAACGAAATCTCCGGCACATTCGTTTGAAAATGACTAAATCATACTTTTGCTTGTTGGCATGCGGCCCTGTAGCGTCTCAATAACGGAGCATCTGGTTAAGAAAATTCTGTGCCCGCTCCGACTTGGGCGAGGTAAAAAAAGTTTCCGGGGGCGTAATTTCTACAATTTTCCCCTGATCCATAAAAATAATACGGTCAGCAATCCGGCGGCTAAACGCCATCTCGTGGGTTACGCAAACGGTTGTAATACCCTGCTCTGCCAGTTCATCCATAATACCAACCACCCCCACAATGGCCTCGGGGTCCAGCGCTGCGGTTGGTTCATCAAACAGCATCACTTCTGGCTGCATGCACAGGGCACGGGCAATGGCTACACGCTGCTGCTGCCCACCAGACAACTGAATGGGGTATTTATCTGCCTGATCGGGAATCCCCACCTGTTCCAGATAACGGCGGGCAAGGGCGGTAGCCTCCATACGGGTCATGCGCCTGACCCGCATGGGGGCAAGAATGCAGTTTTCCAGCACGCTCAGATGCGGAAACAGATTGTAGTTCTGGAACACCATCCCAACCATGCAACGGAGCTGTATGGGGTCCGTTTTTTCATTGATCAGCTTGCCATCAATGGTAAGCATACCGCTGTCATGCGGTTCAATCTGGTTGAGCGTGCGGATAAGGGTTGATTTTCCGGACCCGGATGGCCCCAGAACCACAATTTTTTCACCACGGCTTATATCAAAATCCACACGGTCCAGAGCAACAAACTTGCCGAACAGTTTGCTCATTCCCCGGACGGAGATCATGGGAGTGGTTGTGGTTTCATGCTGCATTGGAAACAACCTTTTTGCGGTCAGACCAGGAAAAACGTCGTTCCACCCGTTTCTGAAGGAAAAGGAAAAAGAACACCATGACAAGGTAGTAAATCAGTGCTGCGGCATAATACTCGGTAAAGGCGAATGTCCGTGCCACCTGTATCTGGGTGACCGCCAGCAACTCCTGCAACGAGATAACAGACGCCAGAGACGTGATTTTTAACAGATTGATAAATTCGTTAATGGTTGGCGGCAGGGCAATACGAAAAGCCTGCGGAAAAATAACGCGCCAGTAAATATCGCGCCGGCTCAGGCCCAGAGCACTTGCGCCAAGCTCCTGCCCCGGATCAACCGCGCTCAATGCGGCACGATTGATTTCGACCTGATAAGCCGATTCATTAATGGACAGAGCCAGAATGGTGGCCAGAAAAGGCGTAAACCACTGTTCCCGAAAAATAGGGAAAAACTGCGGAACCGCATTCCAGATAAACAGAAGCTGGAGCAGTGTAGGCGCAGCCCGGAACAGCGACACATAACCCTCCAGCGCCACCTTTAGCAGCGATTTTTGCGGGCTATTCAAAACAATGGCGATCGGCACGGAAATTGTGATGGCAATAAAGTGCGAAATCAGCGCAACACTCAGGGTAATCAGTGCACCGTGCAAAAATGCCATGGACGTAAGAGCGGAAAAGAATGCGCCCCAGTCAAACATTCCGCCTGCCCCGGCCTGCGTTGCATCGCCTTTTGTGGACTGGTCGGTAACAGACCATTTGGTGCGGAATGTTTGCAGCGTACCATCGCTATCCAGCGCCGATATGGCATTCTGCAACAGTGTCCGGTCCTCAGGATTCTGGCGGATATAAATGGCAAAATGGCGGTAATCCGGAATATTGGGGGTAATCAGCACATGCAGTTTGTCCCCCAGCTGGCGCATACGGTAAAAAAGCTCGACATCCTGACTGACGAAGGCAAAAACACGCCCGATCAGCACCTGCTGCACCACCTGCTCTTCGGTTGGGTATTGCTGGATGATCATGGGGGGCTTGCCCGCAGCAATCAGGGCATCGTTTACAACCCCCAGCCGGGTTACGTAGCTGGTGCCGGATTCCACCGCAACATCCTTGCCCGACAGTTCATCCATACTGCTCAGGGAAGGAGTGCCTTTGCGTCCGACAACAACCAGCGCCGTATCCTGATAGGAAACGGCATCAAAGCTTTTTTCCCGCGCGGGGGTGCGGATAATACCGCTCATGACCAGACCGCAGCGTTGGGCGGAAAGGCTGGGGAACAGCCCCGTAAAATCCATGGTGATCACAGACAGGCGGGCATGCCAGCGCGTGGCCAGTGCCTGCGCTACGTCTATGTCAAACCCTTCCGGGTGTGTAACATCCTGTCCTTTTACAAAGGTCATGGGGGGCAGCGTGGGGTTGGTACAAACGGTTAATGTGCCGTCCTGCACGAACGAGGGAACCTGCTCCGCCCGGGCTACGCCGGGCAGCACTGCTGCGGTAAGCGCAACCGCAAGGGCCGCAACCGGACGAAGCCTGCGGGGGAGCCGCAGGTAAGATAAAACGCTGGTCATCAATAGGAAGCTTCCAGAAGGGTACGGAACGTCTCGACCATCAGGCTGGTTTCGGGGGACGTACGTGCCAGAAAATGACAGCAGGTGATCAGCCGCAGATCGTTAAAAACAATCCGGCGCAGCAAACCCTGTGCAACAAGAGGAGCGGCAAACACTTCGGGCAGAAAGCCCATATAACTGCCAGAAAGAATGAGCAGGGCGCGCGCATCCACCTTGTCGGCCTTGGCACGATAGGTAAACAGCGGGCGTATCTCCTCCCACCTGTCGGATGTGGCGGCATCTGCCACGCTGACCATGCTGTGGCTGGTCAGCACATCAAGGGTGATGTCTTCTTCAGGCATATGGAAAAGAGGATGGCGGGAGCCACAGAACAGAAAAGACGCCTCCGCCACAAGCGGGCGGCAACCCAGCGGGGCCTGCCCCTGTGCATACAGAGCAATGCCAGCCGTGGCCTGCCCGGTCATGACCGCAACTTCTACCTCCTTGGTGGAGGCGGAATGCAGGTTCATGAACACACCAGGGTGGCTTTGCGTAAAGGTGTGAATGGCTTTGACCAGCGGTGTCTCACCATGGGTCTGTATGTTATCGGGAACATACAGGTTAAAAGTGCCGCTGAGCATGCCACTGGTCTGGTTGATCTGCTGGCGGAAGTTCTCCAGACTGACAAAGAGTTTGCGGGTTGCCTCCAGCACCTCGCGCCCTTCATCCGTAAGGGCAAAGCCACTGCGGCCGCGCAGGCAGATGGTCAGGCCCAGACGGGTTTCCAGCGCGGAAATATCCAGACTGATAGACGATTTGCTTTTGCCCAGCGTAATTTCGGCCGCACTGAAGCCCCCCTGTTCCGCCACAGTGTGAAAGACACGCAGCAGCCGCAGATCAATTTCGGAAACATGCCCCTGAAAACCGCGTGGCCTCTTTCTGGGGCGGGGTGTTTTATGGCTGCTTCCCGTCATGGTTTGAATGCTCCTGTCGGATGGGGCGTCAAGAAGAGGGCGGAAGGTGCTGCCAAAGGCTCCTGTTCTATGCTGGCAAACCGTTATCGTTCTTTATCCAGAATAATTATGACGTGGAAAATATACGATGTGAAGAGAGAACCAGTGCAATGCATAAACATACGCGCACCAGAACGCAGCAGAATGACGGTTTTCCGCGTTGTTTGCCTATGTTTGCGAAAAAACCAAAGTAAACTCATATCTGTTCATATTGGGTCCGAAACGAGGCTCGGATAGCCTGCAAGGGAAAACAGATACCTTGGGGATTGACAAGACATGGCTGCAAACAGGTGGTTTATTGATAGCGAAACCGGTGTGCTGACAGATGTTCTTTTATGCCCGCCAGATTATTATGAATGGATTCCGAGCAACGACATCGCCATTCAGACCATGGCTGGCGGTGGCAGTATTGACCGGAACATCCTGAGCAGCCAGTTCAACGAGCTGGTTTCCACCCTCAAGGGGGCGGATGTTTCCTGCCATTTTCTCACGCCGCACAAGGGCATGCCTTACGAGGTCTACACCCGCGACAGCTCGCAGACCACGCCATTTGGCACGGTAGTCACCAGCCTTTCCCGCCCTGAACGGGTGGGGGAAGAAAAGGAAATCCGCACCTTTTATGCACCCGACGAAATCTGGCGCACCTGCACCGCAGGCCGGATTGAAGGGGGGGATATTCATATCATCCGCCCCGGTCTTCTGGCCGTAGGGGTCAGTGGTGGGCGCACGGATACCAAAGGGGCGGCCGAGTTCATCAGCTGGTTTGAAGAGGCGGGCTGGACCTGCCGCATGATCCATTTTCCCGAACATTTCCTGCATCTGGACGTTATTTTCTGCATGGTGGCGGAAAATCTGGCGATTGCGGCAGTCGATGTGCTGGACGAAGCAGATCTGGAGTGGTTCCGTGAGCAGGGTATCCGTATTCTGCCCGTAACCTACCGTGAAGCCATGCGGGATATGGGGTGCAACGTGCTGGCTCTGGGGCGTGACCGGGTTGTAAGCCCGCGCCATTCCACCCGTATCAATGCCATGCTGCGGGCCGAAGGGCTGAGTGTGCTTGATCCGGAACTGAACCAGTTCTCCCGCGGGGGGGGCAGCATTCATTGCATGACCATGCCCTTGCGCCGTCAGTCTTTGCAGACCGCGTAAGGCACAAACTAAAGGAGCGGGGGCAGATGCCAGCACGGATTGTTATCAGCGCAGATGGCAAGAAGGCGTATGAAAGCTGGCATCAGGCCTTTGCTGCTGTCGCGCCTGATCTAGATGTCTGCTCATGGTATGACCCTGCGTGGGAAGTCGGGGGGGATGATTACGCACTCGTCTGGACCCCCGAACCTGAACATATGGAACGCCTTGCGGGCATGAAGGGTATTATCTGCACCGGAGCGGGTGTTGACCACCTTCTGGCGCACGAACACTTCCCCCGCACGGTTCCACTTGTCCGCATGGGCGGGGAGCAAACCGCACGGTTGATGGCCGATTATGTTCTGTGGGCGGTTATCGGTCTGCTGCGGGATGCCCGGACATGGGCCGTGCAGCAGCAGCAGGGGATATGGCGCAACAATGTATGCTGCCGCACATCCAACACGACCAGAGTAGGCGTTATGGGGCTGGGCCACCTTGGGGCCTATGTGGCACAGGCGCTGGCACAGGTCGGCTTTTGCGTATCGGGCTGGAAACGTACCCCGGCCGAACTGGATGGTATAACGGTCTGGAGTGGGGCGGACACATTGCCCGATTTTCTGGCCGAGCTGGATGTTCTGGTCAATCTTCTACCCGCAACCCCTGCAACTGACGGGCTGATCAACCACGCCCTGCTCAGCCAGTTGCCCAAAGGGGCCGGGTTTATCAATGTCGGGCGCGGGCGCCACGTGGTGCAAAGCGATTTGCTCCGCGCTCTGGATGATGGAACACTCTGTGGCGCAGTACTGGACGTGGTAACACCAGAACCCCTGCCACCAGAAGATCCCCTGTGGCACCACCCACGCCTGACCATAACCCCCCATGTTGCCTCTGAGGCCGCGCGGGAGGTGCAGGCCCGTTACGTAGCCGACGTGGTGCGCAGTCTGGAGCGGGGGGAAAAGCCCGCATTACTGTGCGACACAGCACGTGGTTACTAAAAACCGAACAGCTTGAAACAGGGAATGGACAGGATATGAGCCAGCACGCCAACCTGACAGTAAACGGACAGGCCCTGTGGCATGACCTTGTCACAACCGCAGCCTTTGGCGGCACAGAAAAAGGTGGCGTCTGCCGCCTTGCCCTGACGGATGAAGACAGGCAGGTTCGCGCCTGGTTTGAGCAGACATGCACGGCACTTGGCTGCACGGTTACGTATGACTCCATGGGCAACCAGTTTGCACGCCGCCCCGGCACGCGTGATGACCTCCCCCCTATTATGATGGGCAGCCACCTGGACACACAGGTCACAGGTGGTCGCTTTGATGGCATTCTGGGGGTGCTGGGGGGCATTGCCGTTTTGCGCGCCCTGCATGATGCAGGAGTTACAACCATGCATGCGCTGGAAGTTGTAAACTGGACCAACGAGGAAGGCGCACGCTTTACCCCGCCCATGCTGGCATCGGGCGTTTTTGGGGGAGCCTTTACCGAGGAATTCGCAGGCTCCCGCGCCGATGGAGCCGGCATAACCCTACGGCAGGAACTCGAACGCGGTGGTTTTGTTGGCACAGAACCCTGTGGCCAGCACCCTGCCGCTGCATATTTTGAACTGCACATTGAGCAAGGCCCCGTGCTGGAAGCCGAAGACCGCACCATAGGCGTGGTAACGGGTGTGCAGGGCATGCGCTGGTACGAGGTTGTTGTACGTGGTCGCTCCGCCCATGCAGGCACAACCCCCATGCCCATGCGCAAGGACGCACTCCTGGCTGCCGCACGCATGATTGAACAAGTCAATGCCGTGGCTCAGGCCCATGCGCCTGAAGGGCTAAGCACTATCGGTATTATTACGGCACTCCCGGCCAGCAGCAACGTTGTGCCACGGGAGGTCCGCTTTACAGTGGACCTGCGCAACCCGTCAGAGCCTGTCTTACAGACCATGGAAGAAGATTTCCTACAGCGCATGCAGGCCTGTGCACTGGAAAACGATGTGCAGGTCACGGTTACACCAACATGGAACTCCCCGGCTGTTCATTTTGACCCACGTTGCATTGCCAGCGTTAAGGAAAGCACGGAAGAACTTGGCTACAGCATGCGCGATATTGTTTCCGGCGCCGGGCATGATGCCGTTTATGTCTCCCGTGTTGTGCCAACTGCCATGATCTTTGTGCCATGCCTGCATGGAATCAGCCATAACGAGGCAGAAAGCGCCACACCGGAAGACGTCACGGCGGGCAGCAATGTTCTATTGAATGCTGTTTTGAAAGCTGATCATCTTTTTTAAAGAAATCTTTTTTCACTACACCCCTTCAAAGACCATTCTGGCTTTCCAGCCCTAGAAAATGCACTTTATAAAAAGGGGAGGGAGAAGTTGATCTTCTCCCTCCCCTTTATTGAGCGGCGTTGCAAACCAATCAGCTTATCACTTAATCAGTGACGCAACCTGTTCCATGGCTTTACAAAAAACCTGCACATCGCTGGCCGAGCCCACGGTAATTCTGGAACAGGTTGGCCAGATATCCCAGCTTCGTCCGATAATCACATTGTTCTGGGCAAATGTTCTCACAATTGGCCCGGGTGCTGTACGCCAGTCTGCCATAAGCATATTGGCTTCACTTGGAATAGTCCGGACGCCATAATGGCTCAGACATTCCTGCATGACTTTGCGGTTTTGGCGTGTTTCAGAACGCCGCTTTGCAATTTCAGCCTGATCTTTCAGACTCTCCGTGCCAATAGAAACAGCGGGAACGGAAAGCATGGTCGTCTGGTAAATGCCATCATACCGCATCATTCTGTCATGCAGTTGCGGGTGAGCAATGCTCAGCCCCAAGCGAAGTCCAGCCATGCCGAACAGTTTGGAAAAAGTACGTAAAACAACAAGATTACGGCACGACCCAAGCAGTGAAACCGCAGAGGGGGCGTTACTGAAATGCAGATAGGCTTCATCCACCACCAGCACGGATTTTTCAGGAATATTACGGGCAAGCCATGCAATATCCGCTAACGGCGTAACCGTGCCTGTCGGGTTATTGGGGCTGCATATGTAATACATACCGGCATGCGGATCAGCCTTGAGCATGGCCCGCACATCGGTCTTATAGCCATTGTCTGCCCTTAGGGGGACTTTGGTCAGGGGGATCTGTAGCCATTCCGCAACACCCCATACCGTCTCGTATGTAGGGTTGCTGGTTACAAGGCCCTGCGTAGGCGAACAGAAGGAAATCACAGTCCGGCACAGCGGGTCGCTCGACCCCGGCCAGGGAGTTACCAGCTCTGGCGAAATATGATCATACGTTGCCACGGCTTCAACAAGCGCCTGACGCTCCTTACCGGTCAGATAGCGATTGCCGTTCAGCAACGCCTTTTGTCCGGCGGGCAAGGCCGAGGGAAAAGGCCCCGTCCAGAATTCATTCCCATTGAGCAGAATGGCCCCCGCAGGGTAAACCCCGCCTACAGGCAGGGTATCCGCTCGGCTCCTGTGCCAGGGCATGCCGGCCATAACAGCACCGGCGCCCAGAACAAGACCAATGCGACCGATCTGCCTGCGGGAAAAACCACGCTCCTGAAACTCCTGCTGTGTGTGCGGTGGCAGAGGGGCAACCATGGCGTGTCTCCTGTCGGGGAAAGAAAGGAATCTGGGAGAAAACTTCTTTGGCTCAAACACAACTCGTGCAGAGTAGCATGGTGGCCAAAGTAGAAGGATCAGAACTGTACGAAAAAGAGGTGAAAAGGAAAGTTCACTTTTGTTGTAACGGAAATCGGTCTATATGTTCCGATAACGTATCTAAAAATATGCTATGAATACAAGCCTGAAAAATCAGAAGGGCGTTCAATTCATCGCCAGTCACTTTATTCCTCTCCAGAACAAAGCGTCCAAACCCCTGACTGCAACACACAATGCATGGAGTATTAACCCATTGGAGCAATGGTACGCGCGTCCTCCAGCAGCCCGACTATGCAGAAGCTGCTTCTGCCAAGCCAGAACGACAGCGCGCTGCCCCACAGGTAACGCCTCAGGGGCAGAAAAAGCGTAACAGAGGCCCTGCCCTATTTTGACCGGCAATTACTCTGTTCTGTCCTGGCCACATTCAGTTGGTAAACTATAAAGCCCTGCTCCAGATAACCATTGGGATACCTCGCGATTTCACGCGTATTTTCTAAAAACCTCTTTTTTTGTTCGGGTGTTACGGTAAACGTCCAGTAGTTGTACATATAATTTCGGACAGATTTTTCCGCATTCTCATCCATGATATTCAGAACAGAACTCCCTGCTTTCTCCTTGTCATTAGCAATCAGAATCAAGGGCGGAGATTTAGAACACACGGCCAGCTTTTGTGCGGCCTTGAGCAAATCATCCAGATTGTAATCCAGCTTGTTTTTATAAGGAACGACAACATCATAGTCATTCAATGTCATCATGAACACGGGTCGTTTTGTATAGTAAGGAATTGCCTCCAGATTATAATCCATGGATGAAAGAATAGGAGAATCCTTTAAAATTTCGTCTTTATTGATAAAATCCACAAACTGTTTGGACATGCTATTAGGTTTATGCACCTCATGAAATGCCAGCAAACCAGACAGAATGACTTGAATAGTGAGTATTGTATAAAATGAGACAGAGCCAATTTTATTCAGAACATTACCGGCAGGCTCTTTATACGTGTTCTTCTTTATCCACAACAATGCAACAACAAGCATGAGCCAGAGAGCCTCATGCCGATAATTACCTTGATAAACGATAGAGAAAAAAGCAGAAAATCCGATAAGAGACAGCGCTGCAACAGAAAATAGAAAAGCATCACCCCACAAAACAAGGGGGGAAAACAAGATAGCAGCGTAAGCGACTGCCTCCAAAACAAGATATACAATTTTTCCGAAAAGGTGATGGCCGAAAACATCAGATAAATAGTCTTTGCACCCGAAAAAGGTCAAATGCTTGAAAAATCGGAAATGGTGTTTGACAGTCATCTCTACCGGATGCGCCGCCGCCAGGTCATAGCGTGTTGGATAAACTGTCATGAAACAGGCAATAAATCCCGCAATACCCAGAAAACTGTTGAGGCATGCTTTTTTAGTGTCCTCACTCCACTTTTTGCCATTTTCGTACCAAATACTTAATGGCCATAAAACTGAAAATCCCCCCACAATCAGAGCTGAGTGTACGTTGGTATTAGCCAACAAAAACAAAATAGGACCCGAGAAAATATATTTGTATTTATCAGTTGAAAAACAGCAGGCAAGCAGCAGCATCAACAGAGCGCTTATGCCATAATTCCTATCCATAACCGTATATTCATACAGCATGGGATAGCCAAAAAGTACCAGAGCTTTGAGTCTGAAATTAAATGGAGAGAAAAACAGCAGCAATATTACGGAGCAAAGAGATATGAACAACGATGAAGCTGGCAAAACATAATAAGAATCAGTTATCCAATATAACAACTGCTCTATTTTATAGACCAAAAATGGGTGTGGATTCCCAATAATATGGATCCGGGACGTTGCCCCTATACCTATCATAAAATTCCGCACTTCATCCCGCCATAGGGCATGATGAAGAACCAAGTATGTTATGGTTAAAATCCACAACATAAAAATTCCAATTAAATTAATATTTTTATTTTTTAATAAGCCACCTTTACTCATTTTTTATTTCCACAATATTTTGCCATTTCGGAACTCATAAAGCAGAAAACAACGCCATTCAAGAGGATTTTTTAAGTGTCAAGACCATCAACTTTGAGAATTTGTGCTTAATATTTTTCACTATTGAATACACACCATAAAATTTCATTTCCACCAATAATCAGAGCATCCTCGCACAAATATCCAACATTCTTCTCAAACACTGAAGGGGAAGGAGCTTTCCCCCTTCCCATACATGCACGGCATATCTTTCGGCAATTATGAACGCCGTTAATTGCTGGCCAGATTTTTATCTGATTTTGAAGGCGGCAAAACATGATTGAAAAGAAGGCTAAGGAAAATAGCCGTAAGAGCACCAACGGTAATCCCGCTCCCAAACACAATCCGCACCCATGATGGGAGGCTGTCTGTAATATGCGGTTGAGCCGTAACCAGCATGCTCAATGCAACGCTGGCCCCCGCAATAATGATGTTACTATGATCATCAAAATCAACCTGACTTAAGATCTGAACACCGATCATTGCGACAGTTGCAAACATGGCAAGGGCAGCGCCCCCCAGTACCGGGGCCGGAATGCTGGCAACAAGAGCCGCTGAGACCGGAAAACTGCTGAGAATGATCATAATGACAGAGGCGGAAACAATAACCCAACGGCTCCGCACACCAGTCATACGCACCAGTCCAACATTCTCTGCATAACATGTATAAGGGAATGAGTTGAGAATACTACCCAGAACAGTCGCCAAACCATCTGCCTGAATAGCAGAGGCAATGTCCTCAGCATGAATATCACGCTTTACAATGGAGCCAATGGCATAAACACCAGCAGATGTTTCGATCATGGCGATGATCATAACAACTGTCATCGACAGAATTGGTGCGATATGAAAAACAGGAAGTCCAAAATAAAAGGGCTGAGTATAAGCCACCCAAGGTAGGGCATTATAATCATGCACTTTCATGTCACCCAGCATCATGGCAATGCCCGAACATAGGAGCAAACCCAACAGCACTGCTATGGTGGAAAAAAAACCGCGTAACACCCTTTGTAAAATGACAATCAGAAAAAAAGTACCCAACGCATAATAAATATTCCTGATATTAACAGAGCTCTGCATAATGCTCGGGCTCTGACCACCAACAATATCATTTGCGGCTATGGGAAGCAGGGCAAGCCCGACGATAAGAATGGTTGATCCCATGACCACTGGTGGGAAAAACCTTACAATTTTGGAAAAATATTTTCCCGCTATAAACGCGAACAGACCTGCTATGAGAATTGCACCGTAAATCTCTCGCAATCCTTCTATTCCGCCACCTGCAGCTACACCAATGGTGACCATCGGCACCATGGCTGTAAAGGTAACCCCCTGTAACAGCGGTAAACGGACACCAATTTTTCCAATACCAACTGATTGTATTAAAGACGCAATACCACATGTAAAAAGATCAGCATTGATCAGGTGTAGCAGGTCACTTCTGGACAGGTTAAGTGCATTGGCCAGAATGATAGGCACAATAACCGCAGCAGCATAAAACGTGCAGACATGCTGAACACCATAGATAATCAGCTTGTTTAAGGGCAGCACTTCATCAACCGGATTATCCTGTGCTGATTGAGCCTTTGCCATACAACCTGACACACCTGCATTTGTTTCGCAGCACTTCATCCCAGTTCCTTCCGGCCATGTACGACTGAACTATGAGATTCAGGAAATTTTTTGAGTATTGATCATGTTCTCTACTCACGATCAAAATAGAAAACATGGACTGATCTATTCAGCCTTAGCTCTGGTGCCCATACGTTGCCTGTAGCCTTTCCTGCAGATAATCGTAGCCACTCACAGGCGGGTAATGCGGGCTTTCATCTTGCTGGCTGACAATTGGTTCAACCTGTGCATCCGCATCCGGGTCCAGAAAAAAGGCAATGGAATATCGCTCTCCTTCTGGGCGCAAAACACGATGGGGTGTGGAGACATACACATCGTTGCTCCAGCGCATCAGGCAGTCCCCAATGTTGCAGATAAACGTGCCGGGAATAAGTGGCGCATCCATCCAGTCACTCCCCCGCGGGCGCACCTGCAGGCCGGACACACCATTAACGGCCAGAATGGTCACATTGCCATAATCCGTATGTGCCCCTGCCCCCGGAGCCTGATCGGCACGTTTTGATAGAGAAGGCGGGTAACGCAGCAGACGCAGCGTTACCATGGGGTTTTTGAACTTATCAACAAAAAAGTTCTCATCCACGCCAAGGTCGCGCGCAAAACCACGGTGCAGGGCCGCACCTATATCCAGACATGTTGTAAAATACGCCATCATCAGGTCCCGCCACCCCGGTAAATCGGGCCATACGTCTGCATCATCCACATTATGGGGGCTGATATTGAAGGCTTCCTTATTATCGGGCAGGGATGTCGTATCAAGCCGTTCGACGCCCAGACCAACATAACCCCGATTTTTGCCAAGCCTGCTCATGGCGACCTTTTCCTTGGCATTGGCAGGCTGGTTGAAGAAAATGCGTGAAGCTTCAAAAAGCTTGTTCATCATTTCAGGCGCAACACCGTGGCCGGTAATGTAAAAAAAACCGGCTTCGCGGCATGCCCCGCCAAGGGCTGCAGCCACTACCTTACGCTCCGCACTGCTGCCATGACGGAGTGCTGCAATATCAATAACAGGAATAGGGGGAACCATCGGACGTATCCTTTCAAACGCAGGACGCAAAGACTAATGCTGATCGTCAGGCAGGCGGGTGGCGTCTCCCATGGTATGGGATGTCTGGCCATGAATACCGCGCTGCCGGATACTGCGTGGGCTCTGGCCATTCATCAACCGGACCTCACGCGAGAGATGAAATGCCGATCCGTACCCGGTAATATCGGCAATACTGGCAAGCGACATGTCTGTATGCCGTATAAGGCGCAAAGCCGCTTGGGCCCTTACGTTACGTAAATACCGTATAGGGGTTGTACCCTGATGGCGACGGAACAGGTCGATCAGGTAAGGCGATGTAACACCAGCCACGCTAGCCAGTTGCTCAAGGGATGGTTTTTCCGCGTAATGCTGGTCGATATAGGATTTTGCCGCAATGAGGGAGGGCGGCATATGCCCGATAACGTCCTGCCCCGCCTCTATACGCCATGCCGCAAACAGGGCCTCGCCCAAAGCATTGCGTAATGTATCCAGCGTGGGCGAGCTATTCAGGCCGCAGTTAATACCCTCACGAAACAACGTGAGAATACGCTGGGATGCACGAACCCTGTCCCCCAGAAAATCACTTCTGGCTGGCAGGGCAGACTTGAGCAGCGGTGTTTCGCACCACATCACACGGCTGCCCGGAGCGTAAGTGGAGCGACGGCCTGTTCTGTTGATAAAAATACCGCATTCACCAGCATGCAGCTCGCGCCGGTTCCTATCAATAACCGTGCTCATGGTACCTGTTTCCAACAGGATCAGAGCAGCATAGGCACCACTGGTGACCCTGAACTCCCCTCCATCGGGGTAAGCCGTTTGACCAAACGAGAAATTGGCGCCACGCCTGATAAATGCGGTTTCCTGAATCTCTGACAGATCGAGCCTCCTCACATAGCGCACGACCTGAATTATAGTTATGATTCCGGAATGATAAATAGCTCAAATGGCTAAAAACATATCCAGAATTAAGATATGGCAACCACGGAGGGCACCCACCCCCAAAAGATCGGGCCTGTAGCAAGCACGCTGGAAGCTGGAAAAATACGGGCGGCCTGAAACACCGCCCGACTGGACCGCTTTACAAAGCACTGATCACTTTAAGCCCTGCCAGAACAGCGTTGGGAATGACCGATGTCTCCCCCGGGCGCATCATGTATTCAAACTCGGGAGTTACAACCAACCCCGGCATGATGGGGATACCATAATACGCTTCCAGAATAGCAGAGTGGGTCTGAGGTGCATTAACATAGGCCCCCATGGACATGCCTGCCATCTGGCGCAATCGTTGCCCATACGTCGTGCGGGGGCTGAGCTGGTAATAGGAATACATGACCCCAAACCGGTCAAACGGACGCCCGGGAATAATCCCCAGCAAGGAAGCCCCGACATAAAACTCATTGGCGAATGTAGAATTGCTTGGAGTATTATGGACAAATCCCGCCAGCACATACCCCCCCGCCATCTGGTGTTGCCCATGACTGCGGTAAACCATCTGGTCCGTCTCGATATAAAACGTATCTCTGGGCTTTTCCTTATGCTTTTGCACGGACCCGGCAAAAGCAGGCGGAACAACCCCGATCATGTCCGCATAGGGGGACGTATCATGCGCATACCCAATTTTGTAATGACCGGGCAATTTGCGTTCACCAAAAAAGGGTTCCCAGGTCAGTTCCACAGGGGTCTGAATACCAGTGTACGGCTCACTCCCCCACGCCCAGCCTGTGTTATCAACCGCTTTGGGGCCAATGCGGTACACGCCTGTTCGTAAAATCAGATCCCGCGTGGGACGTATGCGGAATGTTCCGCCCCACGATGTTTTAGGATACACGCTCCAGCCCGCAGGCTCACGAATGGCCATAGGTGCGGAACACATGGTCATGAACGTGCATAGCAACACCGAAGTGGAATAGGTATGCGTGAGCGCAATACGCCCGAGATTAATATTGATCCTGTTGTTCAGGAACGATTTTTCTACGTAAAGGTCTGCCAGACGTGCGGCGGCAGGGCCATGAATACTCCAGACCTCGGTCAGCAGAACATTGCGCTCGCCCACGTGGTCCCACCCAACCTGCCGGCCCTCCCGGTTCATGACAATACCATGCAGGAACCAGCCTTCCAGCGGTTTCCATCTGGTTAGCCGGCCCAGATCAAACAGCATGGCAATACGCACTTCATGCGTGTAGTCCATTCCTTTGGAAAGGCCACCGCTCATATTCCCCATGCCCTCGCCCTTATAGGTTAGTTCAAAGCTGAAACCATGGTTCGCCAGACGGTCCCGTAAGGGTTTAAGGGAGGGCATAAGGTTGCCAAATGCCTGCTCGGACACATAATACCCTGCACTAATATCCCCCCGCCGCAAGGCATCTTCATTATGGTTCAATAATGAGGAAATACTTTCCGTCTGAAACAAGGATTCCAGACGCTCTTCCGCAATAGGCCGCTTATGTTTGGTCGGGGGCTGTGCAGTGCCATGCCCCCCACTGGCTTCAGCACCCGCGGACACAGGCAATTTTTTAACATCCTGCGCCATTACGGCGTAAGGCACAGCCAGCAGAACAAGCCCCAAAACAGCAGGCAATTTTGCAAGAGAATAAAAGATACAACACCGCAAGGCACATGCTTTGCGGCTATGACCCCGAAATGTGGACATGGCTTTATCCAAAGCTGCAAGCATCCGCCCCAGCTTGCGCTGAAACAGAGGCACAACATTCCTGATTTACAGAATAAAGGCGCGCTTAGAGCTTGCTGACGACAGGCAAGCTTACGGACACCTTATTGTGCTGTTGCAGGTCTGGGGGAGCACGGAGCATCATTTTGTCAGACATTTTTTTCTTTTTCTTATGACTGTTTTTTATGAGGCTAAACCGGGTTTTAAAAATTTTCAATTCACGTTCTTGTCGCTGATTTGTAATAACAACAGAACATACTTCAGTAATTCATTTTTCTGCTCGGATAATATAATATCCGCTGAGTGACGGTATACCTTTACGTATTGCTTTCAAGTATCGCCAAATTGGTTCTTTGCATCCCGTAAAATGCTGTAACCAGCCGGTTTCTAAGCTGATTTCTTTATTGCCTTAAAACACAGGTCAGTTTCAAAAACATCTCTATTCATCTTTATCTATGAACACTCTTGTTACAGAAGAATGGAAACCGTGCCAGATTTTATGAGGCTACAAGCACCATCTTTACAAGGCACGGTTCCAGAAATGGAATGTCTTTAGTCAACACCCACCATAACATCGGATGCTTTGATCACAGCATAGACGGACTCTCCGTCCTTCAGCCCGAGGTCTGCCACAGCTTCATTGGTAATGGATGCCATAACAATAGCTCCACCTGCAATTTCGATGCTCACATGAGAGGTGGTTGCACCTTTTTCTATTTTTCTGACTGTACCTTTGATCTGATTGCGTGCGCTAATCTTCATTATTCTATCTCCAGCATTTTTATCAGCTATCTCCCTCTGACGGGCGATAGAGAAAGTATTTTCAGGAGCCAGATGCTCCTTCTTTTATATACTGCCACGTCCTGTAGAAAACACCAGCTTGCTACAGTGCTTACAGTTGGGGTTATTCTGCTTTAACCCCAGCCGAGCCACAACACGCCGGTATTTGTCAGGAACAAATCACCAACGCGTGGCCATAAGCCAACTATGCCGCCTTGCGGCCACTTATAGTGGCAAGCCCCTTTTTGCGCCGAATGGGAACCGGCAATCGCGCCAGATTGCCCATTCCTGCCAGAAACCGAACCTGTCCGGCCGCGATGACGTGCATCTACCGAACAGGCAGGAAAAACCCTTTCATCCGGCGTAGCAATGCCGCGCATGGGAGCACCATGTGCACTGGTCTATACGCCCGTTTTAGGCTCTTCTACCAAAGACAGACGTTCCTGATTGGCCTCGGCTATTCTTTTAACCAGCCAGCCTATAAATTTGCGGGAAGCCCCCACAGGGTCATCTCCATAATGGCATTGTTCATGCCATTGTGCTGCATCAGAGCCTTCCAGCCCCCGTGCAGCCAGCCAGTGCGTTATAAGGCTATGGCGCAGTGAGTGCCTGCTGGCACTCTGCCCGCCCCGCGTGGACATCCAGTGATACGACAGCACGCCCAGATCGCTCACCAGTTCCTTGGCATAGCTGCAGGAATGGGCTTTTACGCGGTACTCTGCATGCCATTTGACAAAATGCTCGGGAGGCATGGGGGGAGAAATGCCATATCCCTGACCAAAACGGCAGCCCAGATGGTAGATGGCCTCGATAACGTCATCATCCTCCAGACCTTCCACAATAACCAGCTCATGGAAATCTATCCCCATATCCAGCACGGACTTAACCATGCTGAATGTCTGAAGCGGTGCTGTGCGGATATTCCGCAAAAGCCCTTGGTCAACCTTGATAATATCAAACGGCAGGGAAGAAAGGCGGAGCAGGTTACTATAACCCGACCCCAAATCATCAATCGCGATCTTGACCCCTACCGCCTTGAACTTCTGGATAGCAATATCCTGTATGGTCGGGTCGATCATCTGGGTTTCCAGCAGCTCAACCGTTAACTGCTCGGGGCGGATGTTATAGCGCTGCAAAGCACTCTCAACCCACGCTGGGCCATCCTCATTTAAAAGATAAGTGGGAGGCATATTCACGGCCAGGTTGATAATCTGCCCGTCCTTCTGCCACTGCTGCAATAAGCTCAGAGACTCCTCAAGCCCCATATGGAACAGCCTGTCGAGCTCATTCTGCCCAAGCAGGGACAGGAAGCTCCCGGGTTCGATAATGGCACCATTAGTATCCTGAATACGCACAAGTGCTTCAACTTCCAGCAAATCTCCCGTGCGCAGGTTTACAATTGGCTGAACGTACATCCGCAACCCATCGCTGAACAACCTGTCCCTCAGGTAGCAGGACTGTTCTTCCGTCACGACGGACCCCCGGGGGAAGCAGCACCGCATCCACATCTGCTCCCAGCGGTGTTGCAGGCTGCGGGCAAACTGCTGCATGCGCTGGGTTTCAAACTGGTTAGGGCATGCGCCAAACAGGGCCAGCACAACCGCGACCTGCTCCTCCTCCATGGAAATGGGGATGCTAATGGACGAACTTATGCCCAGAGCCTGCATCATCTCCCGCCACGGAGCGGCATTGGGGTTTGTGGAATAAGAGGCACAGGTCTGCTTCTGTCGTGTCCGCCATGCCAGACCGGTCACAGTATTACCAAATACCGATTGCGCGTTCACAACGGGCTGACTGATGATCTGCTTCAGTCTTTCGGTCAGCTGGGCACCAGCAGCCCCTCCACTATGTTCAACCACCAGCTCGCCAGCAGGGTTCATCCGGAACAGCAAAACAGCTTTAATACCCGGCAGGCTGCCCAGAGCCTCTATGCCCTGCGCACTCACATCCGGCCATACACCCCCGGCAACAGGCAGACGCTTGGAAAGAAGAGAGAAATATTTTTCCTCTATCTTCTGCCCGGCCTCAAGCTGTGCGCCTTTATCATCCTGCAAGCGCATTTCGGTTGTCAGGAGAATATGGTACCGGTCATACGCACGCAGCAGCGCTTTATCCAGACTGTCAATCAGCAAACGTCGGTAAATACTATAGGCTTCTCCCAACAGGGCGGGGGAAATACCACAAAGCATGTGAATGGCACCCAGCTTTGTCGCCTGTTGCAGAATATCCTGCCGTTGCGTTTCTGCCCCCAGTAAAAAATCCAGATGTGCAGCCTGCTTTTGCTTCAGGTGCTCAAGCTGCTCTGGTGTCAGCACAGACAGGATAGACTGCGCCTCGCTCATTTTTGCCAGACTGTCGTAAAAACACTCGATAAAATTCTGCCGTATCCGTGTCAGAAACGTTTTGGCGCGGGTCAGCAGTTCCGCAGCTTCTGGCCCGTATGGGTTAAAGGCAACCTGTTCCACGGCCTCCTCAGCAGGCATCTGCCGGGTATTGCTGGCCATGCACCACCAATTCTGGCGGTTGGCCTTGTTCTGCTTGGACAAATACATGGCCGCATCGGCACGGCGCAAAAGCGTGTCGGGGTCTTCGCCATCAACCGGATACAGTGCGAGCCCTAACGTCATGCCCACCATGGCAAAAGCATCCTGCGCAATGGCAAAGGGCGTTTCCACGGCTTTGTGCAGGTTATCCAGAATTTTTGTAGCCTGTGTTACCCGTAACAGCGGGTCCAGATTTTCCAGCACAATAACAAACTCATCGCCGCCCAGCCGGGCAACATAATCCGTATGCCGGACATGCTCTTGCAAACGACGCCCAAGAGCCTGCAAAAGACGGTCCCCCGCCTCATGCCCATAACCATCATTAACCTGCTTGAAGTCGTCCAGATCCAGCATACCCACAGCCACCGAACTGCCCTGACGGACCGCGCGGGCTATGGCCTGTGGCATATACTCCTCCAGCGCCAGGCGGTTGGGCAGGCCTGTTAGCGGGTCATGCCGTGCGCGGCGTGCTTCCTCATTCTGGAGTTTTTCCAGCCTTTTCTGGGCATCCAGCTTATCCAGCGCATGGCCCAGCAGTTCCGCCACCTTCTGGCACAGGCCTATACACTGCTCATCGAACATATCTGTGCGGATTGATACAAACGAGATAACGGCCCAGCGTACGCCGCCCCGCCAGATCGGGACCGCCAGCACGGCACGCCACTGGTTACGGTACAGAAAATCATACCACGGCGTGTTTTTCTGCTCTCCCAGTTCGTCATTACTGTAAACTAGGGTCTGTCTGTCCCATGCCTCCACGGCGACAGGAAACTGGGGCGAATCTTCCTGAAAGCCAAACTTCAGGTTGGTCATCCCCTGCGTGCCAGCCCCCATGCAGGAGAGGATATGCAACGTGTCGGACTCATCCTTCCGACCAATCCAGACTGCCTGAAAAAGCGCATCATATACCAGATCGGCACATGTTTTATCGCACATCTCGCTTTCGGTAGAAGCCTGCAACACCGCATCGGCCGTGTTAAGAAGGGCGCGATACAGTCTCTGCACTAAATCCAGATTTGTTGCATTCTCCATAAAACAGACTAAAACCTTCCCCAGAATTTATGAATGACACAAAAACTAAAGTCCAAAACCCCAAAATGGGTATACAATGCGTATCTAACCTAAAAACAAGACGATTTTATAAAGTGGAAACGCTGCAAGCCGGTTACAATATATTTAATTATTAAATACATAACAGCATCAGATACAGAACCCCCTGTGCTGACAGGCAGATTTCCGCACGTTTAAAGACCCCAGATTATTCTACACCCGCATTGCGGTCAGACACGCCGGGAAACAGATACCCACGCCCCCGGCAACCCTGACCAAAACCTGAACACCAGAGAGAGAACCCGGCTTTCCTTAGGCGGCAGGTTCTTTTTCTTTGGGCATTTCCATGATCTTGATGCAGCTAGACAGAATCTTCCCGTTCAAAAAGCTGTCACGCACAAACCGGCGGGACACATCTGCGGGCTTATGCTGCCCATCGGACCGGTTTTTATTATCGTCCAGCACAACGGCACCTGTTTTGGGGTCAAAATACCCAAAATCGCATAGATGGGGGTTTCTGATATCCGCCATAATATCAAACAGATGGCACTTATACTCCCCAATCCAGATTTCCGTTCCCTTGCGGTTGGAAATATCGGGGTAGTTGAAGGTCAGCCCACGCGCATGGAAAAAGTCAAAAATACCCCCCATCAGGCACTGGGTTGCCTTGACCTCGCGCGGGTTGAACTCAAAACCGTAATAAAAATGCTTCTGATAACGGATTTCGTCTGTGGGCAGGTATTTCTGGTTAAACAGCCCCATGAACTTCTGCAGGCCGTTAGGGTTCGCCTTTACCTTGACAGGATCCTCATGAAAGAGGGCTGTTCCACGGTAATTGAAGAACACGGGAACAATAATATGTTTTGGGTTTTCCCACATGGGAAATCTCCTAAAGACCTGACCACACAATAAATAATCTAGTTTGTTATGATTCTGCCAGCTTTGACAAGCTGCCCGTGTTCATAACCCTCAACCAAAATCACCAACGACCAATATCGGCGAGAGAGGCAGCAACATGCAAGTAACCTTACGAATGCACAACCGGCTTTGATAGCTTTACCCTAACGCCAGACCGAGCGAGACGTGGCACCATGTGCCTCCAATTACCTGCTTATACCTTTTTAGCATAGAGCATTCCTCCACCCGCCCAAACGCAATCTGCCCCGCCAGCACCCACAAGGGGAGTATAACGGGGCAGACTTTGTAAGCGTTTACCGGGCCTTCAGGGGCATGCACTTTTGTCCCGCGGCTTATCCGCCACAGGCAGCGGCCCTCATGGATGCTCTGGCGGCGTAGGCTGGGCTGCCTCCTTGCCCGAAGCCGGCACGGCAGGCGGGGAGGCAACAGTTGCAGGTGCTGCGGTTGCCGGTGCCGGCACCGGAGCAGATGCGGAAGCAGGAGCCGGGGCCGGGGCCGGGCGCGGCTGGCGCATGGCCGCAACCTGCTCGGCATTAACCTGATGGTCCCCACTCCCGAACCTGATGGTCAGGTAATTGACCAGTCTGGCAATTTCCTCATCACTCAGGCGCTGCACGTCGGAATGGCTGCCAAAAGAGGGCATGCTGGCATGGCCAGACGGCGTCGTGCGGTTAACGCCTTCCAGAATGGTCATGATCAGGTTATCCGGCCGCCCCGAACCCACAACGGAGTTGGTGTAGAGCGAGGGCACATACTGGTCCGTCGTTCCTGCGCCATTGGCACCATGGCAGGCTGCGCAGTTTGCATCATACAGTTCAGCCCCACCCATTTCGTACAGATCACCGACCTGATGGACAACACCGGACCGAATATCAGGCTCCTGTAGCGCCTTGCCAAAACTGTCCCGCGCCTGATGCTCCATGTCATCATCATGAGCGGGAACCTGTTTGATAAAGGCGGCCAGTGCATGCAGGTCCTCATCGGTCAAGTGGCTGGTGCTATGCTCAACCGCCTCCCCCATGGGGCCAGCGGCCTGACTGCGCCCTTTGGCATGACCCGTTTTAAGGTAGGCTACCAGATCATCCTCGCTCCAGTCCCCTATGCCGCCAGTATTGCTGGGCGTAATATTGGGCGCGAACCAGCCATTCAACTGGCTCCCGGCCAAGTACTGGTCCTGCTGCTCCACCAGCATGAAGTTACGGGGCGTATGGCAGGTGCCACAATGCTCCAGCGCAGTAGCCAGGTAATGGCCACGGCGGAGCTTGTCATAGGTTGCGGAATCCCCTGTTTCGGGCTTTTCGCTCTCGGCCAGCATGTTCCACGCCATCATGGACATACGGATATTACCGGGGAACCCCATTTGTGTTTCAGGCGCTTTTTCCGCCACTGGCTGCACACCGTGCATGAACCATGTGTACAGCGCCTTGACGTCCTGATCGGTCAGCCCGGCATAGGATACGTAAGGCATAACGGGGTAAAGATACGCCCCATCTTTTCGCAGGCCACGGCGCAGGGCTTTTTCAAAGTCCTCCAGCGTGTATGCACCAATGCCGTTTTGGGGGTCGGGCGTTATGTTGGTGGAAATCACCGCCCCTTTGGGAGTGGCAATTTCCAGCCCACCGGCAAAAGGTTTGCCTCCGGGGCGCGTATGGCAGGCCACGCAGTCACCCGCGGTTGCAAGGTATGCACCACGCGCCATAAGTGCCTGCTCGTCATCCGCAGCATGGCCGGGCGTGGCATGCACTCCGCCAAAGACCGCCCCACCCAGCAGAACAGACCAGAAAATATGTTTGAAATCAGCCATGGAGCAGTTCTTTTTTCAACGTATCGGCAACACGCAGCGCAATGGCCGCTACGGTCAGGGTGATATTCCCCGTTCCCACGGTCGAAAAGACAGACGAACTGGCAATAAACAGGTTTTCATGGTCATGCGTGCGGCAATGCCCATCCACCACGGAATCCTTGGGGTCCACACCCATAATGGTGCTGCCCGAGGGATGATCCTGCGGGAAGTAGCCCGGTGTCCATTCTTCATCCGTGCCGTGCATCAGGTGGATCAGCTGCTTGAACACACTGCGCGTGTGGTCACAGCTACGCACCGTGTACTGGGGCAGTTTGTAATAGACTTCGGGGTGCGGAATACCCAGTACGTCTTTTTCCGTCTTACTCAGGGTCAGGCGGTTTTCGGGGTCGGGCAGAGCCTCGTTATGGCTGAACAGGCGCACCGTGTGCGATGCAAGGTAACGGATCTGCTCTTCCAGCTCCCGACCGACATACCCTTTGGAAATGGCAAGCTGGGTGGCAAAGTCCACCTGATTATCATCCACCATATGCACAAGGTACGCACCGCGTTCGTTCCGCCAGCTTCCATCCCGGAAATTGTCGATCACGTTTGTTTCCAGCGGCCCACGCCCCGGCCAGAGCGCCTTGTCCCCGCTAATAAACGTCACCTGCACGCCGGTATGGTCCATCATGTTCCGGCCAACATGGCCTGAACTGTTGGCAACCCCATCGGGGCTCTGCTCATCGGCGGACAGAAGCAGGAGTTTGGCGGTTTCAATACAATGGGCGGCAATAACAAAGTACTTTCCGCTCACACGGTGCGACCCTTTATCGGGATCGTAATAGTGTACTGCTGTAACTTTTTTATTCGCGGCATCCCGCTCAATTTTGTACACAACCGCATTGGGGATAAACTTCGCCCCGGCTGCCTCGGCATGGTAGACGGAATAGCTGCCGTTATACATGGCCCCGATCGGGCAGATGGGCATGCAGTTATTATGCCCTTCGCAGGTTGGCCGTCCATCATACGGGCGCGTGTTGCGGGCCTGCGGTTCATGCACAATGCGCCAAGGGGTTTTTTCCGTAATCAGCTTGCGGAACTGCTCCCCGGCATAGGACAGGGGCAGAGCTTCCATGGGGTAGGGCTGCTTGCGGGGGGAGCCAAGGTCTTCCACGCTGGGGTCTGGCCCGCAGACGCCCATCATCACCTCGGCCTGATAGTAGAATGGCTCCAGGTCATCATAGCTCAAGGCCCAGTCACGCCCCTGCCCGTAACGGGTTTTCAGCTCAAAGTCCGATGGCAGGTAGCGCCATGCACAACCGGCCCAGTGCCATGTTGTGCCCCCCATAAGCCGCAGATAAGCCTGCTGGTACGCCTCTGCGTCCGGGCCGGTCGTGTGGAGGTACTTATTGGGGGATTGCTGGTTGGGCGGATGGGGTGCCCACGGCGTGCTGGGGAACGGCCCCTGATAGGAGGGTTTATTCTCCAGATTACGAAAGTTCTCTACAAAATGCTGCCGGTCCACGCGCGGACCCGCCTCGAGCACGATAACGGATATTCCAGCGCGCACCAGTTCGTTGGCAATGGAACTTCCGGCAACGCCGGACCCGACAATAACAACATCAGCGGAAAGATTCTGGTCAGAAGACATAGGTTTGGACTGCTTCAGTTCTTCAGGTGGGTTCCACGACAAACGGCGAGGGCGAAAGGGCCGGCAGACCAGTCGGACGCGCGACCTCGGGCGGCTTGGTGGTCCAGTAGAATGGACCACCTGCGGCGTAGGTCTTGGGGTAAATGGCATCTTTGGTGATGTCGAACATCAAGGCCGTGCGGTACACAACGACCTTGCCCCCCGCAACACCACGGTACCAACCGATCATGATGTCATGAATCGTATCTTTTAAGGCCTTGTCGGCTTTTTCCGCCGCTTTTGCCAGTTCGGCCGCGGTGATCAGCCTGTACTTTGCCTTCAGGTCATACAGGGTTGCGATCTGGGCCGTACGTTCTGGTTTGGCCTGCACCATACCGGCGTACAGGGCAGCGCCCACGGTGGAGTCCAGCTCCGTGCGGTCCGTCAGGCAATGAGAGACATCCATAAACCGGGCAAGGCCGGGGTCAACGGCCGGCACGGGTGGAGGCACTGTATCCAATGCCGGAGCTGCACTGGCCCCACCCCATGCTGCCAGAGCACCAATGCCCGAGAGCAGCACATCACGACGCATCAGCCGCATGGACTGGTTCAGCTTGATTGCATTGGGCGATGCACGCCATGAACCCGCCACTGGGGAACGTCTTTCTTGCGTCACAAAAACTCACTCCACCCTAAAATCATAATCCCGACCGGAACGCAGAATATCCCGGACATTATTGCGACAACCGAACAGACAGTCTGCCCTCTACATAAACCAGAGCACTGGCTCCAAGGGGTGATAAAGCGGAATAACTCCTCTGAACGAACAACAGAACCCCCAAAAAAGAGCAGTTCTCGCCCGATCACAGCCCTCCGACCCATAGGGAACCAGATAAAGCGCTTTATTCCTGTGTTGATATTTTTGCGCATACAGGCAAAAGTGGAGTGTTATATCAAATTTTTCTTTACCTTACGGCACCTCCGGCATGCACCTGCCCTGCCAGCACTGGGGTTGTGTGCCGCAATACAGGCATATGCCAGATAAGGGCCACGCTCCTTTAAAAACGGAAGGTCACGCCACCATGCGCACCACTGCTGGAGGAAGGCCCACCATACTGCCCCAGATAGGACACGCCGATATCTATCCGGTCTGTCAGTTTAACACTCACCCCCACATCCATGACCGCCGCGTTCGGGCTCAGGGATATGCCGGCAACCTCCATACCATAGGCACCAGAGCCAATGGCAAAGGCCTCATGCGTGGTGGCTGTTAACAGGCCAAAGGCATGCCGGTAGCCTAATGTGGCATGTGGAGTAACCCATGCCCCATGTGTCTGGAAAGACGCGGAAGCCCGCACCCCGAACGTAGCAAACGTGACCCCACTGGTCATTGCCCGCCCACGCAGTGCTGCCACGCCCCCACGCTCCCGGAAGGAACTGGTATGCTGGTTTACGTAAGCCACATTACCAAACGGTTCCAGCACAGCCCGCCCCGTATGGAACCGGTAGCCCAGTTCACCCACACCCTGTGCCGTGCCTCCATCATAATGGCTAGACAGGGTGTTGCCAAAACCCGCAAACGCCACCCTGCGTGAGAGGGAGAGCAGGTTCCATGTGTAATCGCCCTCTATATGCAGGCGCCACCCGCCCAAACGCGCGCCCACATACCCCCCCAGCGTTATGTTGTTGCTCCGGCCAGACGCGCTGCGCCCTCCGCTGTCCACCATGGAACGGCCATAACTGACCAGCCCCCCAACGCGCCACCGGGCCTCCTCCCCCAAAGGCGTATCTGCCCCCATGATAAACCCGGATGTAGAATGGTGCAGGCTGGCCGCATTGCCATTGCCGCTATTATTGCCAAAACCCCCATAGGCCTGGCTCCACACTGCCGCGCGCTCTGCCGTGCAGCCCTCCTCCACACCGCGCCCATGCCGCGTGCCCAGCACATGCACGTTTTGCCCTGTTGGCCCATTATCACACCAGGCTCCGGCCAGCCGGTCGGATACGGCCTGCCGCACATACATGGAATCCTGCACCAGAACCGTGCGCATGGAGGCATGGACTTCGCCCGACAGGGCATCCAGCGCACCATCCACCGCGCGGGTACCCCCAAGCTGCACTACTGTACGCACCACGGAACTATCCAGCGCCACGCCTTGCAATCCATTCCCTGCGGCCCGCTGGTTCCGTGTCTGTGCCACTGCGGCAAAAGGCACAGAATTACGCAGTAATTGCAGGTTTACCGTATTTGCCGTGTAAAGCAGGGTGGGAGATAAAAATGGGTAAATGCTCGCCTGTTCCAGACTCACCCCTTCATACTGCCCACTTACACCCTGTGCAGCGGATAACAGGGTGTATTGCTCCCCGTAACGCAGGTTCTGCTCGGCACCCAGCAGGCGCACGGTGCCACCGGACAGGTTTGCACTCCCCGTAACCCGCACCAGTTCCTGCGTGGTGGACAGGTTATTAACCAGCAGGGAGGAACCCTGGCTCATGCTCAGGTTCCCCACCACATTCAACTGCCCACCAGTGCTCCCCACGCCGGGCGAAAGAGCAGCACCGGAGGCCACCGTTGTAGTGCCAACACTACCCTGCCCCGCCAGAGTGGCCCCGCCAAGCACATTCACCGCGCTGCTGACCCCGCCATCAACCTCCAGCACCCCGGACTGCACATCCGTCTGCCCGGTGTAGGTATTGGTCCCGGATAAAATAAGTGTCCCCTGCCCGGCCTTGGTCAGCCCCCCATTGCCCGAGAGCGTGCCAGACAACACCGCCATTCTGCCATTAGTATCAAAGGTGGACTGCACGCCACCGGTCAGCTGCATGGCCATTTGCGTGGTTAAGCCGGAATTAATCAGCTTGATGCCCCCGCCAGACAGGATCAGATGTGACTGCCCGCCCGTTCCCTCCTGATCCACCAGCGCACTGAGCGTCTGGCCATTGGCAACCCGGTCCCCCAGTGCCAGCGTGCCGCCGGATTGCAGAATAAGCGTGCCATCACCATTGGTGTTGTCCGTACCAAAATAGACCTGCCCGCCCACAAACAGCATACCGCCATTGCTGACCTGTGTTGTACCCGTGCCGCCAGCGCCCCCCGAGCCACCATTGACGTAATAATCCTGACTTGCCTGCAAAAGGGAGTTGGTACCATCCACCGTTACAGTGCCGATGCCGTCACCATACATCCCAATAGCCACTGTACCCACCAGAACCCGCCCCCCATTGGTAATGTTAAGGGTGCCGTAGGTTTTGTTGGTCGTACCAATAAACGGGCTGCCGTAATTACTGTTATCCCCCGTTGCCACAACCAGAAGGCTCTCGGGCGATGTGACTATCTGGGAGCCCGCGCCAGAAACATTGACCAGACCATCCCCCCCACTCCAGCCAATCTGCATAACCGAGCGGTTGAGCAGCAGAGTCCCTCCCCCCTGAATGGAAAGAGTGCTGGTGCCCGAGGTGGTAAACCCGACATAAACCTGCGCAGTGGATGTGACCGTGGCCCCTGTGCCCACAATTCCCAGCGTAGCCCCACCATCCACGCAGAGTGGAGATGGGGCTATATTGTTTGAGCAGGCCCCCCCCGGTACAAAAAAACTTTCCTGACCATTCACCACATATGTTGTCTGGCTTCCGGTCAGGTACAGGGTGTTATCTGCGTGAGCAGCCTTTTGGAGCGCCACATTCAACCCGACCAGAATACCCAGAACCGGGCCTGACAAAGCGAACGAACGGACTCTGGCGCGAGAAAACAGTACAATTTTGGTACTGTTTTTGCCCATGGAAATGCCTGCACGATCTAATTTCATGCGACTGTATTCCTTATCAGATTAATGCTGTTACTCATGAATTTGTCTTAATGATAAGCACACATGAAAATATATTGAGCGTTAAAAAAACGGTTATTCCAATTTATTGAGATTATTTGATATTTTATTAATTGATTATAAATTCGTTTGTTTGAAAAATATTGACTGTATGTTTTTTGTTCTTATTTTTCTAACTTGGTTCTGTTCTTTCTCTTTCGCTGGATAACAGTACTCCAACACCACCAGCAGCCAGCACCAACTCAAACATGGCAGGAAATGCAGCCATGCAACAGAAAGCCTTCCCACCCGTAACACTCTGACTGCATCAGAAAACGGAAACACCAAAAAGGATGCTCCCCCTGCTACATCATCTGGATACGCTGCTTCAGCATTACGGTTACGGTATCGTGACCCTGCTTGTTCTGATGGAGAGCATGGGCCTGCCTGTTCCGGCCGAAACCTGCATTATCACCGCATCGCTGTACTGCCTCAAAACCCACCATCTGGCCATTCAGGGTGTTGCGCTGGCAGCTATTGCCGGGGCGATCATCGGGGATAATCTTGGCTACCTGATCGGGCGGCATTTTGGGCTTCCGCTCCTGCAAAAGCATGGGCGCAAGGTCGGCCTGACGCCAGAACGGCTGGTGCTGGGCCAATATCTGTTCCGCCACCACGGTAGCGCCATTGTTTTTCTGGGGCGGTTTGTGTCTGTCCTGCGCGTTTTTGTGGCTCTGCTGGCTGGGGCGTGCAACATGCACTGGAAGCGCTTTATGCTTTTTAATGCACTGGGCGGCACATGCTGGGCCGGGGGGTATGCAATGGGCACCTACCTGCTGGGGCGCAAAATATCGGAAGTTTCCGGCCCGACCGGCATAGCCATAGGGGTGCTGACCGTAATCGGCCTGCTTGGCTCAGGTCTTTTTTTACGCAAGAACGAAAAACATCTGACCCAACTCGCCCTTGCCGAAGAAAAAAACCTCGCATCCCCGCAGCAAAGCACCATTTCAGCCGCATGAAAGGCTGGTCCATTCGCTCTGGCCGCCTGTACTGGATGATATTGTGAAACGGTTCCGTTTCGTTTATTTAGGACCCAACAGCAACCTCGTCATCATGACAGCAAGGGTTTACCGGCATGGCGGTCACACATCATGAACCAGACCACCTGCCCGCCTCCGCGCTGCCGCTTGGGTGGTAACCAGCACCGTGCCTTACTCTCGACCGCTGCATAATCCGGAGTATTCCGGGGAGCATGCCCCAAGCACTCCACCTAGTCTTGTGGAAGAAGCATGCTTGGCTCTGGAGCGCATTGGCTGCGACCTGAAAAAACCCGCAAAAAGCATTGTGTTCCGGCAAGGTGAAAGTGCCGATTTTATCTATTTCATACAATCCGGAGCACTCAGGCTGGATTACCAGCTTGAAGATGGCCGTAATCTGGTGCTTGATTTTTTATGGCCCGGCAGGGTTTTGGGCATTGTAGAAAACGATGTTTACGCCTGGTCTGCCATTGCGCTGGTGGACGTGCACCTCAAGCGCCTGCGCCGGAGTGCTGTGCAAACCCTTGCCCGGAACTATCCGGGCATAACGGATTTACTGCTCAAGCAGAAAACAGCCTCCCTTATGGCGGCCAAAAACCATATTATTCTGATGTCCCACCCAACAGCGACCAGCAAACTGATCGGTTTTCTGCTCGATTACAGCAAACAGCCTGAATACTTCAACCAAGCAACGCAGGTGTTAACGCTGGTTATGAGCCGTAAGGATATTGCCGATTATCTGGGCATGACGTTTGAGACAACCAGCAGAATTTTCAAATATCTGGAAACCAAGAATTACATCAAAAAAATCAATCATCGTCAGATACAACTCAACACCCGCATGCTGCTGGACCCATAACCTGCGGCAAACCCACCTGCGCGGCATAATCCAGATCAACCCATCATCTTTTTCTGGTCATGGCCTTGATGGATCTTATTTTACATAGTTATGCAGATCATAAACACGCCTGCTTTTTCAGACTTTTTTATATTCTACACCCCTTTTCCTCCTATGGTTTACTGCAAAACCATTGTGTCAGTCTGGCACTTCCGGCCATTTGGGTAGCCTGAATTCGCCCTGTATGGATGGGTCGCCAAATTGGCATATCTAGACTGGAGCAATACCCGTTAAATCACTGCTTCGTTACCGGTAAGGCGCTGAAAGGATAATCGTCTCCAGCCGGCCACACGAGGATCGGTCAGGGTGAAAAAACAGTCTTTTCTACATCTCTACACGCAGGACCTCTGGTATTTTGGGCTATCATGCGTTCTGGGCTGCATAATCAGCTTCCCCCGCGCAGCTCTGGCGGACAATAGTGCCGAAATTGCACAATTGCGCAGCATGGTTCTGCAACTTCAGGCACAGGTTAAAGACCTGCAGAAAAACCAGCGGACACCCCGTAGCCTCCTCCGCCACCAGCCCCGTGCGGAACAGAGCCCCACCAGCCACTATGCCTCTGGTCAACAGGCTTCTGGCACAGCGGGCACACGTCTGGCACGCTCACCCTCCATGCCAAGCCAGCAGACGGAAGAACTGGCCGGGCCAATCCGGATCAACAACCAGCCAGTCGAACCATTTTCTGCCGACCCTGCCCCCACAGCCATGGCGCAGGACACGCCAAGCGTTAAAAACATCAACCTGTCTTCTTCCAGCCCTACCGCGCTCACCCAGACAGAAGTGGACAGCCTACCCCCTATTTTTAAAATTGGCTCAGTCTCAGTCAAACTGGGTGGTTTTGTGGATATGTCGAATATCTACCGAGATAAAAACCTGACCGCAGGCCCCGCAACCCCTTGGGGGGCTTTCCCTTACTCCGGCAACCCCAATGCCCATGCCTCCGAATATCGCCCGACCGCCCAGCTCAGCCGCTTCAGCCTGCTGATTGAGGGCAGACCTGCCCGGGGGGTTACCGTTGAAGCTTACGTGGAAAGTGATTTTGGCGGTTCTGGCAGCAATTCCAATGCCGTGCAGACCAACAGCTACGTGCCCAGAATGCGACAGGCCTATCTGGCGGCAGACGACCGGGATCTGGGCCTGCACTTTCTGGCCGGTCAGGCATGGAGCCTGACCACGGGCTACACCAGCACCCTGCTGCGCAGGCACGAACAACTCCCCCCTGTTGTGGATAGCAACCTTATTCCCGGCGTAACCTTTACCCGTGTGCCTCAGGTGCGCTTTATCAAGGACTTCCACCGCAAGTGGTGGCTGGGCCTGTCGGTTGAAACCCCGCAGGCTACCCTTGGGTTTGATGATTCCACGCTGGATTCCGGCGGCAATATTCCACCCGCCATGGGGCAAACGTCTGGGCCGCATGTGATCTATAACAGCACGGGTACAGGCATGCTGGACCCCGAAGCCCATTACAGCCTTGATGCCGCTCCGGATATTGTTCTCAAGACTGCGGTGGACACTTCTGCCGGGCATTACGAACTATACGGCTTGGCACGGTGGTTCCGCACTATTGTTGTCAATGGTGGGGGCAGTGGGGGGCTTGGTGGTCAGGCGCATTCCCGGGTTGCCTTTGGGGGCGGTGTTGGTGGCTCCATGGCTGTGCCGCTTCTGTCTGGTAAAATGCAGCTAGTGGGGGATGTGCTGGCAGGCAGAGGAATTGGCCGTTACGGCCCCAGCCAGTTACCCGACATGACCTTCCGCAGCACCGGCGCACCCGCCCCCCTGCACGAAATTATTGGCTCCCTTGGCCTGATCGGCCACCCGACGGACAACCTGCTCCTGTATTCCTATGGTGGTGTGGAAGCCGCCCACCGCACGGTTTATGAAGGAGCGGATGGCAACTATTACGGCTATGGCTCCCCCAATGCCAGACTTTCGGGCTGCTCCCTGATGATGGGGGTCTGCAATGCCCAGACCCAGTCCCTTATATCGTACACAATGGGTGGGTGGTGGCACCTGCTGGATGGGCATTACGGTAGTGTTATGGCAGGCCTGCAATATACCTATGTTCGCAAATTTGCTTTTCGGGGCGTGAATGATACCGGAACCACAACCCGCCCAACCGTAAACGGCAACACGGTTTTTGTAACCTTCCGGTATTATCCTTTCCAGAACTAGGCCAGAAGCAGGCCGGAGCCTGAAATACCTGAAGACAAAAACCGGAAAACACAGGGGCCTACAACTCCCCCTAATCCTGCTTGGCCGGGATTAATCCAGCCTTACAGGGGGGCGGATAAAGGTTTCAATCCTGTCCGCAAAAATGGAGGCCAGACCACGCAGTAATCCGTACAGTTCAACCTGATGTTTTCTGTAAAGCATGATATGGCCAATACGGGCAGAGAGCCCGCGCATAAAGCCGCCCCCCAATACACGCCCACCCGGCAGGGCCGCCCAGCCATTATAATTGCCCAAGGCAACAATAGCCCCCTTGTTATGAAAAATGCAGCCAGGCACTTCTTGACCGTGTTCAATCCAGGCAGGCAGGTGCCGGGCAAGGTGAATGGCCTGCTGGCGGGCAACCTGCGCGGTTGCTGGCAAAGGGTCATCCACAATAAAGGAGCAGTCCCCCATTGCAAAAATCCGGTTATCATCCACTGAGCACAGGTTGGGTTTAACCTGTATCTGCCCCGCACGATTGAGCGATAGCCCCCCATAGGCACGCGTAACTTCCGGTGCTTTAACCCCAGCAGCCCAGACACGCAGCATGGCAGGCACATGCGTGCCGTCCTTGAGGATAAAGCCGCTCTGATCCGCCCCCGCCACTCTGGCCGATGTGCGCACGGTTACCCCAATACGCTCCAGCTCCTGCTGCGCTGCCACCGAAACAGATTCGGGAAAAGCCGGGAGAATACGCGCACCGGACTGAAGCAGCGTAATACTGAGCTTGGGCGGCTCCTTACCAAAGGCATGCAGGCTGACCGGGTCCACGATTTCGAGCGATTTATGCAGTTCCGCAGCCAGCTGGGTGCCAGTTGCACCGCCACCAACAATGGCAATGTCCAGCTTGGATGTGCTGGCAAACGCCTTGAGCAGTTCCATGCGGAACTTCTCGTTAAAAGAATTGGCTTCGACCAGATTATCAATAAACAGGCAGTTTTCCTTAACTCCCGGTGTGCCAAAATCGTTCGCGCAGCTCCCCACCGCCAGCACTACGGCATCATATGTCAGTGTCCGGCTTTCCAGCACCGGCGTGCCATCGGAGGCATGAAAAGGGCTTAGAGTTACCTGCCGTTTCTCCCGATCCAGAGAGACGACCTCACCGGGCCAGAACTCAAAATGGTTGCCGCTGGCCTGCGACATAAAACTGATCCGGTCATTTTCGTTCATGACCGTCCCTGCTGCAAAACAATGCAACATGGGCTTCCACACGTGGCAGAAGCTTTTATCCACCAGTGTAATGCGGGCCTTACCCTGCCTGCCCAGCGTTTTACCCAGACGCGTTGCAAGAGCCAGCCCGGCCACACCACCGCCAACAATAAGAATTTCAGACCTGGATGCCATCGGTTTTACCAACCTCTTTAAAAAACACGCAGAATGGAAGAGCAGCCAAAAGGGTTTCCCGCATGGGAAACACAGAAGAATTATTTTAGTCCGGGAGTTTCAGTCTGATACTTTTATAAAAAAGTATCTTATTCAGTCAGTATATTTTGCAAAACCCGGTGGAATATCACTTCCACCGGGCTGTGTTCGTCAGAACGGTGCGTCAATATCAACAGTGTTGATCAGTTTGTGGTTAACAAACTCCTTGATCCCCAGACCGATCAGCTCGCGGCCATAACCGGAACGGGCAATACCCCCGAACGGAAGATCGGCCTTTGGTGCCAGCGGATGGTTGATAAACACCATGCCTGTGCGGATCCGGGCGGCAACACGCGCACCACGTGCCTCATCCCGCGTAAAGACAGACCCACCCAGACCATAGGGCGAATCATTGGCAATACGCACGGCGTCATCTTCATCTTTCGCACGGTAAAGCTGTGTTACCGGGCCGAAAAACTCCCAATGGCGGGCTTCGTTATTCTCATCCAGACCGGTCATGAGCAGCGGCTGGAAGAACGCGCCCTTACCCGGCACGGGAGCACCAATAACTTCTACCTTTGCGCCATGGCTCATGGCCCGCGTTACCTGATCGTGCAGGTCATCCTTGGCACCCTGGGAAGAAAGCGGAGCCAGTGTGGTGGCTGGGTCCATAGGGTCACCCGCTTTAAGCTCGGCAACACCTTTTTTGTACAGCTCCAGAAAACGATCATACACGGCATCAGCCACAATCAGACGCTTGGCAGATACACACACCTGCCCTGCATTCCAATGGCGGCCCAGCACGGCCCATTTGGCAGCCTTTTCCACATCGGCATCATCCAGAACAATAAAGGCGTCTGCGCCACCCAGTTCCATGGTTGCCTTTTTAAGGGCTTTGCCCGCCGTGCCTGCGATAATAACGCCAGCACCTTCGGACCCGGTCAGGGCCACGCCGCAAACGCGGGGGTCATTCAGGATCATGGCTGTATGCGGGCGCGCAGCATACAGGTTGCGGAACAGGCCTTTGGGCAGACCGGCTTCTTCCATCAGGCTCTGGCAGGCTGCTGCACACTGCGGCAGGTTGGAAGCATGCTTGAGCAGCACGGCATTACCAGCAGAAAGCTGGGGCGCAATAATGCGCACAACCTGATAGAAGGGGAAATTCCAAGGTTCGATTGCCAGCACAATACCCAGCGGTTCATGCACCAAAGTGGCCTTGCCTTCCGAAGGGTCGGCAACCGGCAGGGATTCAGGCTGGAGCAGTTTTTCGGCAAATTTTGCGTAATATTCAAAAATTTCGGCTGAAAGAATCACTTCTTTTTTGGATTCTTCAAACAGCTTGCCCATTTCCAGCGTGCCAAGCAGGGCATATTTATCCACATCCCGGCGCAAAATGGCGGCGGCGGCCGTCATGACCCGTGCACGTTCTGCAAAGGATGTTTCGCGCCAGCTTTCATAAGCTGCGTGAGCCTGTGCCAGTGCGGTCTGCACTTCCGCATCCGTTGCATCGGGGAATGTGGCTAGAACTTCGCCCGTATAGGGGTTTGTTGACGCGTAGGCCATTTTTTCCTCACAAGTATTAAAAGTCGCCAAGGCAGAAGTGTGCACAATCTACCCCGCACCCAATGCGCGACCGCGCACAACATCGGGGCGATTAAAAATAGACCAGTCTATTTAATTGTTGGCACACGAGAAGCAGCCGGATGCTGCCCGCTCTTGCGCCCACAACCTGGAACAACAGTGCACGACCATAACTCCACACAAACAGCACCCCGCCAAAACCGTGGCTTGCTGGTTTGTGCTACTCATGTTGTCTATATATGTATGGATATAGATGCGGTCAACGACGAAAATAGACCGATCGGCTCATATCCGCCCTGCACGTTACGCACATGCTTGTAACAAAAGCATTTTAAAAAAGACCAAACCGGGTCGGTTTGAGCTACACGCTCCGCCGGATCAGGGCAGAAGGAGCCGCTGGGACGCCTGCCATGTTTTTTCAAACGGCTGGGAGCGGTGCGTAATCTTGACCATTAAGGTCGCGCCAAGCCAGAGCTGGTATAAAGCTCCCGCCAGTGCCTGAGCCTCCATACCGCGCTGGACCGAGCCTTCCTTTTGCCCTTCCGCAATGGTGCGGGCAATGCGGTCTATGGCTTTGGCTGTGCCGGTATCCAGAATTCTCCGCATGCGTTCGGACAAGTCAGATACTTCTGCTGCCAGCTTAACAATCAGGCATTTATCGCCTGTTTTCCCATCCACATGCGTTTCCTGCCAGAAGCGGAAATATGCAAACAGCTGGTCCGCTGCATTACCAACATCGGGTGAGAACAGAGTGTCCATTTTTTGCAGATAATCATCCATGTAAATCCGCAAAAGTTCTTCGCCAAAAGCCTCCTTCGAATCAAAATAATGGTAAAATGATCCTTTGGGGATACTTGCAACTTCCAGTATCTGGGAAATGCCTACAGCAGAAAACCCACGCTCCCCAACAATAGACCGTGCGGCTTCTACAATACGCCTTCTGGCTGCATTATGCTTTTCTACAACACTCATGCGTATTTAATAGAGTATCTACAGTGCTCAGTCAATACAACCAGACCGATCGGTCTATAAAATTCCCCTTTTACTCTGCCGAATTCTTTGCGCCATGCGGGCACCAAAGGGGCCTCTCCGGCTCCATGCCCCACATACTCATCACATTGCTGCTCATGCGCTTAACCTGCTGTGCAAAGCGTTCAAAATCTGTTCCAATTACGGCATGGCCACCGCACAAACATCAGACGCATCTCCGATCAGGAAGGTTCTTTCCGTCGTTCTGTTCAATCTGCTTGTCTATATTGTCATAGGCATGCCCAATGCGGTCCTGACAATTTTTGTGCATACAACGCTGGGCTACAGCACAACGCTGGCCGGGCTAACCTTTGCCCTACAATATCTGGCCACCTTTGCGGCCCGCTCCTCCGCCGGACGGCTGGTGGACAGAATAGGCCCCAAACCCGTGGTTATTGGCGGGTTGCTGACTTGCGTCTGTTCCGGCCTGCTCTTGGGGGGGGCGGGGCTGCTGCCATATGCCCCCTCTGCTTCCCTTGCCATTATATTGCTCAGCCGCCTTTTTCTGGGCTGGGCAGAAAGCTGGACAGCAACGGGTGTTATCATATGGAACATCCACCGCGTGGGGGCCGAGAACACAGCACTGGCCATATCGTGGAACGGAATATGCTCTTACGGGGGCATTGCTCTGGGGGCACCGGTTGGTGCGGCACTTGCACTCCTGCCTGCACCGTATGGGGGGCTGGTTTCGGTTGGTGCCCTTTCTGCCGCATTACCACTATTCGGGCTTGCCCTTATTGGCTTTTACCACGGAGCCCAACCTCACCCATCAACTGAAACGCCTATTGCTTTCAGCAAGGCATTGCATCTGGTTCTGTGGCACGGCTCGGCCCTTGCCGCAGGCTCTATCGGGTTTGCTGCCATCTCGTCTTTTCTGGCACTGTATTATGCAGCCCATCATTGGACTGGCGCGGCTACGGCACTTGCTGTTTTTGGCATCGTGTTTGTGTGTATCCGGTTTTTCTTTGCATCCCAGATCAAACGACGCGGAGGCGTGTTTGTCGCCATTGTTTCCTTACTGGTCGAAGCGATTGGACTGGTTGTTATTGGGGTTTTTCCGTCCCATACCAGTGCATTGCTGGGGGCAGCCCTAACAGGGGCAGGCTTTTCGCTCCTGTTCCCGGCATTAGGGGTTCTGGCGGTTAACAAGGCAGGCCCTCATAACCGTGGTGCCGCACTCAGCGCTTATTCCATCTTTCTGGACCTGGCCATTGCGTGTTCAGGCTTTACACTCGGGCCTATCATTGAACTTGCAGGCTACCCCGCCATGTTCCTGGCCAGTGCCACCTGCTGCCTAGTCGGGGCCATGATCAGCCACCTGTTAACACGTGCGCCAGACCACACCTGACCGGGCTTAACCCCAGACATAAAAAAAGCCGCCCCGAAAGGCGGCTTCAGACAGCATTTCTGCTGGTCTGGTCTTAAACTGCCTTGAGATTGACAGCAGACTTTTTGCCGTTACGGCCAGCTTCGATTTCGTAAGAAATCTGCTGCCCTTCGCTGAGCGAAGCCATACCTGCACGTTCGAGAGCAGTAATGTGAACGAACACGTCCTGCGCACCATCCTCAGGCTGGATAAAACCGAAACCCTTGGTCGAATTAAACCATTTTACGGTGCCTGTTGCCATAACTAGGCTCCTTTTTAACGTCGTGGTCGCGCACAGAACACGTGCGCAATCGTAACTTCTAACAGGACAAGGCTGGCACAACGCGCACCAACTCGCCTTATAAGAGCATCCACTCTATATTTTTCCCATACATCCAATACAAAGGCAAGTTATTATTTTTATAATGGACATAATTTTATTTTATGAGATCAAGAAATTTACGCATGATATTGAATTTGTTACACCTTATTAATTTACATATCATTCCGATTTATTTTTACACATCTCTTTTTTTATAATCTTTTAAAGACTGTTCCTTTCCATAGCCCACTCCCCAACATTGCCCCTGCATGCTGGATGGAAACCACAGTTCGCGTTATGGAGCACTCTTTGGTCCATACAAAAACACCAAGGCCTGTCTGCATGCCCCACTCCCCCGCCCCACAAAACCAGACAACGGGTTCTGATGGTGTTGTCTGGAAAGATTTTCCTCAGGCGGCCCTTCTTAACCTTGTAACAACAGAAATCGTGCGCAATTTTGCACGCCCGTTACAAGATGATAATCGGCGCGTACATGCCCCTACGCTATTTGCGGCTTTAGGGAGTGTTTGTGGGTTTGCCACCCAAACCAGCCTGCTTGCGCTCATACACTCTGGGCAACGACCGGAGCAGGATATAATGGCACATACACTGGCTGGGGGGCGGACCTTTCTGTTTGGTGAGCAGCTCAACCAACTGCTGATGCAAGGGGACGCCAGTGTGCATAACCCCGGCCTGTGGCCCTGCCTGAGTGGGCCAGCACTCCAGAACGGCTGCTCCGCACAGGACTTACCGGACCTGAACGCCCAGTTTGCAAGCGTTGCCAGCCGTCTGGGCACCGCAGAAGAAGGCATGCCTGATGTTGAAGCCCACTTCCGCCCCCTGATTGCTACAGAAAACCTGCGCGAGGCCATGTGGGCATACGTGGAACCTATTTTTCAGCAGGATTACCCCGATCAACCCGGACCATATGGCCCGCTCCCCAAGCCGTTCTGGGGCTCCGCCATGACCGTTGCCACAGGCATGCTGTTCAACACCATGTTCAAGGTCATGGACACACGCATTGCCATGACCATTATCCTGCAATCCGCCATTTTTGGTTCAAAAATTATAGAAGCCTGAAGCAGCGGCCCCAACCCGGTCAACTCACGAGTTGACCGGCCTTATCTGCCTTACGGGCTTTACGGCGGGCAAGGCGTTCCTTCATGGCCATCCGCTCATAGCGGATTCTCTGACGCACCCAGTTCAGAATACCGGAAGACATCAGCACAATAATACCCACGAATGTCCAGCCATCCAGCGGCTGGCGGAATACGAGGTAGCTCAAAGCCACCCCCCACACCATCTGGCTGTACTGCGGCAGCGCAACACGGTTGGCAGGTGCTCTGGCTGTTGCCATCATCATCATCAACTGCCCCAAAGCCGCAAGAAAGCCGTAACCAAACAGATAGACCCATGCTGTCATTGTGGCAGGCCATTGTGCATGCAGCCCCATAAGCAGCCCATTGCCAACCAGAGGACCAATCAGGCTTGAACCAAACAGGGACAGGCGCGTGGGCTCCTTATCCGCCAGACGATAGGCAATAACACTGCCAGCGTTGGCAAAAGCTGCGATCAGCGCGCACAGATGCCCCCATTGCAGCGCCCGAAGCCCGGGGCGTAGAACAATAAGAACCCCGACAAACCCCAGTACAACCGCCAGCCATGCCCAGAATGACACTTTTTCCTTGAGCAGCAGCACGGACAGGATTGTCACAAACAGCGGCATAAGAAACATGAGCGAAAGGGCTTCGGGCATAGGGAGCAGCATAAACGCTTCCACACTGGCAGCCGTAGCAGCAAACACACACCCTGCACGCAGCAACCACATGCCCCATTTTTGCGGCCTGACGATATCCAGATAGGATTCACCGGACCTGCGGATAAAGGGCAGAATAAGAAAACCAAAAACCCCGCCAGAAAAAGCCACTTCAAATGGATCAAGCTGGCCAGCCAGCAATTTGGAAAATGCATCACTCACTGCAAAAGACGCATAAGCGCCAAAGGCCAGAGCCATGCCGGAAAAAAGAGTCTTTGTGTCCATTGAAGCCGCTATATCTGTGAGAAAAGTCCTGTATTCAGGACAATATTTGGTAGCAATAAGGGCCAGCTAGCACAAAGTAAAACGGTAATTTTTGCGCTGTATTTCTGGCATCAGGTTTTTCAATCAATCCCATGTTGGGCATAAGGCAAACTCAGGCCAACAGAAAACACCTCTATTGCACCATGCGGAGCCTGCTACCTCAGAGCAAAGGAGCATCCGATGCGTCACCCGCAAGATCCTTCACCAAGAACCACCATTTTTCACGCGTTTTTTTATTCTGTTTTGCGTGATACATGGCCTTATCGGCCCGTTTGAGCAAACTTTCGGCATTTTCACCATCCTGCGGGTACAATGCCACCCCCAGTGTCATACCAACAGTTGCGGTGTCCTCCACTGTAACCGGAAAAGGCTTTTCAACTGCTGTATGCAGCGCGGCCAGCACCACTTCCACCTGCTCAACCGCCTGCGTAGGTGTCAGTCCTTCAAACACCACAACAAACTCATCCCCACCCAACCGGGCAACAAAATCTGTCTGGCGTATCCGGGCTTGCAGGTTTTGCCCCAGTTGCTGCAAGAGCCTGTCCCCAGCTTCGTGCCCGTATGTATCATTCACCTGTTTAAAGCCATCCAGATCAATCATGCCAATGGCAACACTGGTCGTCTGGCGCTGCGCACGGGCAAGTGCTTGCGGCAGATACTCCGTAAGCGCCAGACGGTTGGGCAGGCCGGTCAGCATATCATGGCGGGCGCGGGCAGCTTCCTGCTCCTGCAAACATTCAATGCGCTGCTTCACATCGAGCTTGTCCAGCGCATGGCCCAACAGGCTGGCAACCCGTTTGCACAATGCAATGCTTGGCGCATCAAACACCTGCGCCTGAGGGGAAACAAAGGTCATGATCGCCCACATCTGGCCATCACGCCAAATGGGTGCGCACAGCACCGCACGCCAGTTATTGGTGCGTATAAACTCAAAGCAGGGACTATTGGCCTGCTCTGCAAGTTCATCGTTACTATAAGCAAGATCCCTGTCGCGCCATGCACGCATAATCACCAGCGGCTGGGACAGGGAGCAGGATTGATCCAGACAGTTGTTGATCTGCTCTATCCCTTCGGTACCCTCCCCGGCATGGGATAAAACCTCCAGCTGCCCCTCGTCGCTTACTCGACCAATCCAGACCGCATGGAACAGCGTATCCCGCACCAGATCCAGACAGGCCCGACGACACATCTCGCGTTCATCCGTGGCCAGCAACACGGCATCTGCCGCGTTCACCAGTGCATGGTACAAACGTCGCGCAACATCCCTGCTGGTCACATCCTCAAGCGTCCAGACAGAAATATCATTTTGCAGATCAGACAATTTTACGCCTGAGCAATCAGCAATCAGAATCTGCCCATCGGAGCGGGCAAGGCGCACGCCAGTTATCCGCACTGTACGCTTTTGCGCAAGCTGCTCATAAAACTCGGCAATACGCTCGAACTCAGCCTGATCTGCGTAGAGAATTTCGGTTGATTGACCAACAAGAGCATCAGGCTCAAGACCAAACATATGCGTGGCATATGAGTTGGTCATCTGAACAACCCTGTTTTTTACAAGAAGAATCCCAACAAGGGAATTATCCAGCAAAGCGGTTTTCAACTGCTGGCTGTAAATCCTATCCAGACCCATGGAAATATTAATGCAGACTTCCTTGAGCAGGATCTGGAGCTGATCATCAAAAATATCTGCTTTTTCATGATAAACACTAAAAACAGCCCAGACCTTGCCATCCCTGTAAATCGGCAGAGCCGTATTGGAACGCAACCCTAGCTTGAGCGCGCGTTCTTTCCATGGCGCAAGGGCGGCGTTACTTGAGAAAGACGCATTAAAAATAGGTAGCCCCGTGCGCCAGACCTGACCAATAGTACCCCGCCCTTCCGGCAGGTCCCCCCGCGCGGAAATGGCAATATTATTCAGATATGCCCGCGCACCGCTTATTGCGAGCATCTGAAACCACTGCGCTTCATCCGGTCGGGCAATAAGGGCAATTCTAAAATGAGTATAGCGTATGGCCATATCGCAGATTTCCTGCAAAAGCCCCGCTTCATCATTTGCCTGACTGGCACACTGGCTGGCCTGCGCCATAAACATGTTAAAATCGGTCAGCCTGCGCAAATGCGCCATCTGCTCACGATCACGCCGACGGATTAAAAACTCCCCGACGAGCAATAACAGGACAAGCAACAATGCCTCCGCACTCCAGCGCGCGGGAGCCTGCTGGCTGTATGCGTGCCACACGCGCGAGGAAGATACCAGCGTCTGCACAACAAACGGGTAACCCGGCACAGGGGCTAGCGCGACCATTTCCGGCTTTACAGACAACAAAGGGTGAACCTGCACCTGCATATGCAGCAAATGGGTCAGGGACTGCCCGCTCCGGGTATCAATAACCGTAAAATCCCAGTTCCGGTAATCCGGTGGCAGTTCCTGCTCATCCAGAAACCTGCTGAGCCGGTAAGGAGACCCTAAAAAATAGCCTGCTTTCCCACCGTCTTTTTCGCGCACCCGCATTGGCAGCACGACTGTTCCCAGACTTTCCGAATAATGCACAGGCCCCAGAAGGTGATGTGGCATTTTGGGAACGGGCAAAAAATCCCGTAATGGTTCATCCAGCGCCTTTTTCTGCTCCGAGCTGGACCATTGTATGCTCTCACCATCAGCCCCCAGAACGCTAAAAGTCGAGTAAGTCGGGCGCGAAAGCAGATAGTGCCGAAGCGACAGTTCAACCTGGGGAGAAAGAGGAGTGCCAAGCTTGTCATCCGCACCGCGCAGCGCGGCCAGCGCCATATCCAGCTCTGTAAAGCGGGTGTCCAGCCGCTCCATAATCAGGTTGGCATAAGCCTGACTATCCCGGCGGGCAGCCTCGTTAATTCTGGAAATGGCATGCTGGTATTCATCAAACTCAACGGCTGTACCGCAGATTGCCACAACCAGAACCGGCAGTCCGTAGCTCACCATCATTTTTGCCGGCTTTTTTATGGCTCTGAAAACCTGAGAAGCCACGACAAAGAAGGATGGGAATGGACTCACGCGCATGACCATATGCTGGATTTTATAACAAGCTCACAGGCAATATATACGACGCTATGCCCGAGACTCTATGTTTTTTAAGTAATGGATACAAATATTTTACAGATTTTTTGCAAAAATCAGCACGCGGCCCAAATTCATAAAAAGTCAAACCAAATATGGATTAAATTTTCTGGTCACTCGCAGGCGCTGCATCACGCCCTTGCAAAATCCAGACATGCTCAAACCCCGGTTCTTTTCCCTTTATGCCTCTGGGCACAGGCAGGCGCTCAATACTCGCGATATTATAAGCCTGCCCGTAATACCGCTCCACATCATGCGCCATAACGGCATAGGGCGGACCAGACAGGCGGGACTGATCATATTCAACACAAATCAAAAACTGTTCTGATTTACGGGAAATTTCTATAACATGCTGCGCATAACGCACGCGTATATCCTCAGGTAACGCCACCAGAGCAGCCCTATCGTAAACCGCATCAACCGGACCGAGTATGGCATGCGTCAGCACAAAAATATCTGCCACAAAAATTTTTATATCAGGACCTTCAAACACCATGATTTCTGGAGACAGAGAAAACACAGCGGGTTGAATGCCCAATTCAGCAAAAAGCTGTTCAACCGCCAGGCGGCTCAGTTCCACACCGACAACTTTGTACCCCTGCTCTAGGAGCCAGTGAATATCTAGCGTCTTCCCACATAATGGCACAAAAACCCGGTCCCCCGGAGCCAAACCGAGCCTGGAAAAATACTGCACCAAAGCATGATGCGGGCAAGGAGTATGAAACCCGATTTCGTTTTGACGCCATTTTGCAAGCCAGAACTCTGCGTTCATGAATACACATGCCTCCGCCAAAACAAATAATCGCTCACCGCGCGTGGGGTGCCAATAAAATAACAACCGTACCCAGCAGGCATAAACCCACGCCCAGAAAATCCCACGGGTCTGGTCGCGCTCCTTCTGCCAGCCACATCCAGAAAACCGCCACCAGAATGTAAATACCTCCGTAGGCTGCGTAAGCACGCCCCGCCACGGATGTATCAATCAGGGTTAAAAGATACGCGAACAGAAGCAGGCAACAACACCCCGGCACAAGCCAGAGGGGCGTTTTTCCCAAACGCAGCCACCCCCAGAAGGCAAAACACCCGCCGATTTCAGCTATTGCAGCAGCCAGAAAAATTAAGCCTGTCTTCATGCTCTCTTGTCGCAACCATCTATCTGATCCTTCACCGCTCCTTATTAAAGAGGACCGGATACAGGGTCGTGCCTGCATATCACGCTTCAGAGCAAAAACCTGACATTAAAATTAAGCCATTTAAACCAGTCAGGCATCGTATGAAGCAATGCTTTACCTTGTTTGTTTTTCTCCACAATCCACTAGCAAAACCCTGCTTTTCCGCCCCGGAGCAAGAGCGGGAAATTATCCTTTAAATAACTGTAAAATTAGATTTTTTTTACCTATTTTTAAAAAATATATGGACGCTCCACTGTTGTAACGCCAATGTGACAATGGTGGTATGAGAATCACGATAAGCTTCATGGTGGGGTTTTGCTGCGAAGCAATTCCCCCAGATCTTAAAACATTTTTGACGCCTTGCGATAACAATAAAAACATTACGTGTGTCATCACAAGGGAATATATACGACATGAGTTTGGTTATTTTTGACAAATTTATTGAATATAATGCACAAACACTAGAACTATATTTTATTTTTTCTGTTCTATTTTATGTAACATACCATTTTCTGAAAAATAATTTTCCAATTCCTCAGACTTTCAACAAAATTTATTTGACTTTGCAACCACCCATATATTCAATTTTCAAAAGACCTCACACACCAAACCATGCCTTGCGCAATGCGGTTCTTCCATCTGGCATGAATGTCATGAGGCAGATGTCCCTCTGGTTTAGCCTTCTGCTTAAAGATTGAGTCCATGCCAGAACTTGCAAACCCGCTCACGCTCTCAGGCTATACCAACACGTTTTACGCAGCCATTCTTGAACAGGCGACTGATGGCGTCATCATCATTGATGACCAGAACAGGATTGTTTTTTTTAATGCTGCGGCAGAGCATTTGTGGGGGTGTTCGGCATCTGCGGTTCTGGGGAATAATGTTGACCTACTGATCCCCCTGGGGCACCGCCAGCACCATAATGACTATATTGAACACCATCGCAAGACGGGGATTCACCGCCTTGTCAACACCTCGCGCGAAGTTACGTTTGTTCGCAGCAATGGGGATTATGTTGCCGCAGAACTCTCGTTATCTACTGCTCTGATCGGGAAAGATAACAAACGCTATTACATGGCCTTTATTAAAGGTGTGACCGAAGAAGTCCACCGCCGTAAGCTACTGGAACTGCAAAGCGAGGTTTTTGCCGCACTCGCAGACTACACAACCATACACGATGTTGCAGATATGCTGTGCAGCAAGGTGGAAGAACTTGTTCCCAACAGCATAGCCACACTCCTGCACATTACCCCACAGGGGGGGCTTTCCATTCTTTCGGGGAAAAGCCTGCCCAGCAGTAAGATCAACAAGCTGGACAATCTGGTTTTAAGCGCTTCGGATATCCAGACCCTGCGCACAAACCCACACCATGCCTGTGCCCTGATCTGGACCCCAAAACAGGGTCAGAGCCAGCTCAACGACCTGCATGACTGCTGGGCATCGGCCATCTGCAACGGTGCGGGAGAACTGATCGGTATTTTTGCACTTTTCTCACGCAACAAGGAAAAAATCACTGACTGGCCGCAAAAAATTGTCACAGGGTGCATTCCGTCCTGCGCATCTATTATAGAACATGAAAAAACACTCTATAAAATCAATAATTTTAATAACATTGATTCCCTAACGGGGCTTCTGAACAGAACAGCCCTGTCCACCCGCCTGAGGCAGATGCTGGCGCAGACCGGGCAGGCACCCTTTGCCATTCTGATGCTTGACGTTGACCTTTTGCAGGATGTCAACAATGTCATGGGGTACAATAGTGGGGACATCCTGCTCCAGACCATTGCCCGACGCATTGCCGCTTTTTGCCGCGGGCAAAATCTGGTTGCCCGTTTGGGAGGGGATGATTTTGTGGTTGTCATGCCTGATGCAGACCGCAACAAAGCCTGCAAACTGGCCCATGACCTGAACTGCATATCCCGCGAACCCATAGAGGTTAAAGGCCGTGATCTGGTTGCCTCCCTGAGCATAGGGATCAGCCTTTACCCCGATGATGGCACGGAAATAGAGGAAATACTGGGCGCTTCCGAAATTGCCATGCGGCAGACCAAAAAACAGGCCCGTGGCGGGTTCCGTTTTTTTGGCAAAGGCGGCAACAGCAATATGCGCGAACGCCTGATTATTGGCTCTGCCCTGCGCGAAGCATTGCAAAAAATGCAGCTTCATCTGGTCTATCAGCCCCAGATTTGCGCATTAACGGGCACCCTGTGCGGCGTTGAAGCGCTCAGCCGCTGGCAGCACCCCACACTTGGCTTTATTCCACCCTCTACCTTTATTCCCATTGCAGAGGAAACCGGGCAGATCGAAGCCATAGGTTTATGGTCGCTGGATAAATCCTGCCAGCAGGTCATAGAATGGGAGCAGAACAATGTTTACGTTCCCATTGTCAGCGTAAACATGTCTGCCGTTCATTTTTGCAGCATGGACCTGCCAGACCAGATCCTATCCGTATTGCAGAAGTACAATCTGGCCCCGCATCGCCTGACCATAGAAATTACCGAAAGTGTGGCCATGCGGCAGGACCCCGAAACAGCCGCCAACCTGACTGCCATCCGCAATATTGGTGTTGGCCTGTCCATGGATGATTTTGGTACGGGCTTTTCGTCTCTGTCACGGCTTGCACAACTCCCTCTGACAGAGATCAAAATCGACCGCAGTTTTATTGAGAATTTTGAAAACAACATCAGTTCTCTTGTTGTAGCAGAAGCTGCAATCAACATTGGCAAACGCCTTGGTATCAAGGTCGTTACAGAAGGTGTTGAGCACGAAGCGCAGGAAACCAAGTTGCAACAACTGGGTTGCGATATTCTGCAGGGTTATTTTTACAGCAAACCCCTCCCCGCAAAGGACATGCCCCTCTGGCTGGACACATTTCCCGCCAGACGGGCCATCTCCCCCTTGGCCTGAGCGTGCCTGTTCTTTTATAACTCTTTTACCACGCAGGCATGGCGCGCTTCTTCTCACGCACGGCGCCATGCGCACTCATTTTATGACACTTGCCAGACACCACACGTTCAGACACTTTGCCAGCCATGATCAGTCCTTTGGCCACCCCCATACCCCAAAACGCACAGCCAGTATTGTGTGAGACCGAACTGGTGGCTGTTCTGGTCAGTATCAGCAACAATACGCCACACATTCTAACGCTGGAGCATGGCCGCTCCTTTCCGTCCGGCCCGCTTATGGTGGAGCATCGCTCCTTGCAAAAAGGGATGCGTAACTGGGTGGAACACCAGACCGGCCTAAAGCTTGGTCATACAGAACAGCTTTATACCTTTGCCGACCCCCTGCATGGGCAGGGCCACCAGATGGTGCAGATTTCCTACATGGCGTTCATCCGCCAGAACTGCGACCACAGTCTGGCCGAGCGTTCCATTTATGACTACTTCCCATGGGAAGACCGGCGGGATGCAACAACCTGCCCATTGCTGCATACCATTGCCACACGCCTCAAACAGTGGGCGGCCGATAACACACAGCACTGGCAAAGATGCACCACTGTTTTTGGCCTTGAGGACCACGCCTGGAACGATGAACTCAGCCTCCAGCGTTATGAACTGCTCTGGGAGGCCGGGCTTGTGCCCGAATCCTCGTGGCAGAATGGCGCGCACCTCCCGGGCCTGAGCATGCACCGCGACTACCGGCGCATTCTGGCCACGGCACTTTCACGCATGCGGGCAAAAATACGCTACACACCGGCAGTGTTCGACCTACTGCCCCGGCAGTTCACCCTGTTGCAACTTCAACAGGCCATGGAGGCTCTGGCAGGGCGCGCCATGCACAAACAGAACTTCCGGCGGCTTGTGCAGCAGCAAAAACTGGTCAGCCGCACCGCGGAATACGATTCCCCCCCACAGGGCCGGCCAGCACAACTGTATCAATTCGCACCCGAAACAGCCGAACACTGCTATCTGGCGGGGGCCAAACTTCCTTTACCTGCCATCTCCTGAAAAAGTGTTTGGTTCGACCCTTGCAATTCCTGAATGCTATATATACTCAATAAGAGCATATATAGCACGGGAAACGGAACACAACCATGTCTGCCTCTCTCATGCCCAGCAGGGATGAATTATACCACCCTGTTGCCCACATTATGCTGCGGGACCAATGGGAAGCCAATTACGCGGCGGATATTGAAGCCATCCTGCGCTTGAAGCAGGAAAAAAACGCCGTCATTCTGGCCCATAATTACCAAACACCGGAGATCTTCCATTGTGTGGCAGATATTCGGGGCGACAGTCTGGCTCTGGCACGTGCGGCACAAACGGTGGATGCCTCTACCATGGTGATGGCGGGCGTGCATTTTATGGCCGAAACCGCAAAACTGCTGAACCCGGAAAAAACTGTTCTTATCCCGGATGCCACGGCAGGGTGTTCTCTGGCCGAAGGCATTACCGCAGACAACGTGCGAACGCTCAAAAAGCGCTACCCCGGTGTGCCCGTTGTAACCTACGTTAACAGCACAGCCGATGTAAAAGCGGAAAGCGATGTCTGCTGCACATCGGGCAATGCACGCCGCATTGTGGAAAGTCTCGGTGTTCCCCGCGTGATTATGATCCCCGACGAGTTTCTGGCCCGCAACATCGAAGCCGAAACCGGCATAGAAATGCTGACATGGCCAGCCCACTGCGAAGTGCATGAACGCTTTACCCCGCAGGAAATCCGCCAGTACCGGCGCCTGCACCCCGATGTGAGTGTCATTGCGCACCCCGAATGCCCACCCGACGTGGTTGCAGAGGCCGACCATGCAGGCTCCACTGCACAGATGATCAGCTTTATTGACCAGACCAAACCGCAAAAGGTCCTGCTGGTTACAGAGTGTTCCATGAGCGACAACCTTGCGGCACTCTACCCGCAAACGCAGTTTGTGCGCCCGTGCAACCTGTGCCCGCACATGAAGCGGATTACCCTGTCCAACATCCGTCAGGCGCTGGAAACCATGCAGACGGAAGTGACCATCCCTGAACAACTGCAACACCCCGCCCGTATGGCGGTGGAGCGGATGCTGGCAATTTAAGCCCCCAGACCGGAGCCTGACATGACCACAAACCTGCATCTTCCCACCCTTTTATGGGAACCCATTGTGCGCACCGCACTTATGGAAGATCTGGGAATTGGGGGGGATGTCACCACACAGGCGCTGGCCCAGCCGGGGCAGCAACTGCATGCCATCTTCCGCAGCCGCCAGAATGGTGTTCTGTGCGGGCTGGAAGGAGCCCGACAGGCTTTTGCCATACTGGACCCCAGCGTGCGCTTCAGCCAGATCAAGCAAGATGGCAACCAGATTGCACAAGGGGACGTTCTGGCCACCGTGGAAGGCAACGCCACCACCCTGCTGGCTGGGGAGCGCACGGCATTGAACCTGCTGTCACACCTGAGCGGCATCGCCACACATACGCGCCATATTGTGCAAGCCGTGGCTGGCACCAAAGCCCGTGTGGCCTGCACCCGTAAAACCCTGCCGGGGTTAAGAAGCCTGCAAAAATACGCGGTGCGCGCCGGGGGCGGGAGCAGCCACAGGCTCCGACTGGACGATGCCATTCTGATCAAGGACAACCATATTGCCCTGTGCGGTGGCAACATACAAAAAGCCCTGCTTTCTGCCCGTACATACGCAGGACACCTGATGAAGGTGGAACTGGAAGTCGATACCCTCGAACAGCTTGAGGAAGCCCTGTCCGGACCGGGGGCGGATGTCTATCTGCTGGATAACATGTCCGTACCCCAGCTTGAACAGGCCGTGCGCATGATTAACGGGCGCGCACTGGCCGAGGCCTCTGGCGGCATCACGCTCAAAACAGCCTCCGCCATTGCCCAGACCGGAGTGGATGTGCTCTCGCTCGGCTGGCTGACCCATAGCGTGCAGGCACTCGATATTGGTCTGGATATTGTGCAGAGCTAGGCACCGGCCCCTACCCTTCCGCCCCCCATAAACCCGGTAAAACCACTTTTTGCAGGCATGAACACACCACAGGGCACCCAGACTGCGGGCTTTCCGCTTGAGATACGAGTGCCATCCTCCTAATATGCAAAATGTAGAAGCACTGGTATTTTGCCAGCCCGCCATGCAATGCTCAAAGGTGCCTGTTAATGGAGTGGTCCGAAGAAATAATCGCCCAGCTTAAGGACCTCTGGGCGGAAGGTCTTTCAACGGCGGAAATCGGCAGGCGTCTTTCCATTACCAAGAACGCAGTGGTCGGCAAGGCGCACAGGCTGGGCCTGCCGCCGCGGCCCTCCCCCATCCGGCGGAACGGCAGCAAACCCAAGGCAGCGGCCGACAAAGCCGAGCAGCCCACGCTTATTCCCCCCACACCGGAGGCCCCCGTTAGCCGCGTGGCTGCTCCGGCTCCGTCCGTGGCACCTGCTACACAGCCGGTTGCTGCAACCGCGCCTACACCTGTTGCAGCCCCCTCCCCAGCACCTGCTACGGCGACTGAGGCGGGTACGGTGGATGATAAAACTGCCAGAAAAGAAAAAGCGGCACCCGTTACGCGCACCAGCGCCAAACCCAAAACACTGCTGCGCAGCATCTCGGACCCGGAACCACAAAAGCGCCGCGGCCCATCCTGCTGCTGGCCTATTGGCGACCCTGGCACACCGGGTTTTCATTTTTGTGGTGCAACGCCCATTCCGGGTAAACCCTATTGCGAGGAACACGCCCAGATCGCCTATGTGCGTCTGCGTGACCGCCGCGACAGTGTAGCCTGATCAGCCACACCCAAGCATGATGCCTGATGGTGGCACTACCACCACCATCAGGCTAACAGGCAGATAATCAGCCTTCAATCGCCTTAACCGGCTCAGCCGCGCTATCAGCCGTTTTGGTTGTGGCACTGCCTTCGGCCAGCATTTCCAGCTGCCCTGTAATCTGGCCACCATCTTCCACTTTCAGGCGATGGCAGGCAGCCTTACCCAGCAGGCGGCCGCTACCACGCACGGTCAACCCGCCACGTGCGGTCAGGGAGCCATCCACCGTACCGGCGATTTCCGCATTTTCCACTTCCACACCACCACGGAACAGGCCACCTGGCATAACAACCAGTTCCTTGGCCGTGATCATGCTGGATTCAACCGTCCCTTCAACCACCAGACGCTCTGCATCCTGCACCGTGCCCTGCACGCTAATGCCGCGCCCGACAACCAGAGTACGCTGCTCCGGGCCATCCTTTTTCGGCTGGATCTGCGTGGGCAGGCCACGGGCGGCAGCAGCTCCGGGCATAGGCGGAATGCCAGCACCTGCGGGAAGAGAAGAACCAGACGGAAAAGGTGCACGACCCATAGGTGAAGTTTCCTTTGAATTATCAGAATGCGATACGGGAGCCCCAGCCGCAGAACTACCCTGAGCCGCCGCATTGGACGGAAGAACAGTGCCAGATGCCCCTGCCGGACGCGCAGAACCCTGCTGCACGGTAGAGGGTGCCTGTGTGTTTGGCTGACTATCTTCAGGCTTACGTCTTTTGAACAAGAAAATCCCCCGCCTTTCTGGCCGCCTGTATTCAGGCAGCAGTCCACGTTAACAAGCCGCTCCAACACCGGCCCGGCTTCCTTCAGAACATTTTCATGCACGGAGCCGTCCGGTAAGCAGCGCATGTTGCTTAAGCCTTACTGTTGCCCTTTTTGTGGCAGCGCGCTAGCCAAACAACCGCACAGATCATTTTTTCAGGAAAAAATTTTATCGCCATGACCGGTCAGGACACACAATACGACATTCTCGGTATTGGGAATGCCATTACCGATATTCTCGCCCGCACGGATGCCGCCTTCCTGCAAAGCCAGGGGCTCACGCCCGGCAGCATGACGCTGATCGACGTGGACCGGGCCAACGCACTGGAAGCCGCTCTGGCTCCCGAGCAGGTCATGGGTGGTGGTTCCGCAGCCAATACCTGCGTTGTTGCCGCACAGTTTGGCGCGCGCGTTGCCTACCTTGGCAAGGTCTCGCGCGATGATGCCGGGCTAAAGTTCACGCAGGACCTGCGCGATAACGGAGTGCAGTTTCCGTCCGCTCCGCTGAATACGCAGGTATTTGACAACCTGCCCACAGCCCGTTGCGTGGTCATGGTCACACCCGACGGACAGCGTACCATGGCAACCTATCTGGGTGCCTGCACCTGCTTTACCCCCGAAGACGTACTGCCGGACATGATTGCCGCATCCAGCATTATCTATCTGGAAGGGTATCTGTTCGATCCCCCGCATGCGCAGGAGGCATTCCGCCGGGCCGCAGCTCTAGCCCACAAGAACGGCCGCCAGGTTGCTCTTTCCCTCTCCGACCCGTTCTGCGTTGGTCGCCACCGTGCTGCGTTCCTTGATCTGGTCAAGAACCACGTCGATATCCTGTTCGCCAATGAAGACGAAATCTGTGCATTGTACGAAACAGAAAACTTTGACACAGCTGCCCGCCACACCGCGCAGGACACAACCTTTGCAGCCCTGACGCGCTCAGGCCTTGGCAGCGTGATTGTGCATGATGGCCAGCTGACCACCGTAGCCCCGGTTCCAACACAGGTTGTGGATACAACAGGTGCGGGCGATGCCTATGCCGCAGGCTTTCTGGCAGGGCTGACATCCGGCCGCAGCCTGCCTGAATGTGGGCGTCTTGCCTCTGTTGCTGCGTCGGAAATCATCTCGCACTACGGTGCGCGTCCGCTTTCCAACCTGTGGGAAGAAATGGGCTTTTAAAGCAGGCTCCCGTCCGGCGGGCGCGCGTCACTCCGTCAGGAGGCCGCGTTTTCGCCGGGCACGCTGATCACCCGCCCACCCTTGACCTGAAGCGCCACGCGCCCTTCACACAAAGCCTGCGCCACATCCCCAAAAACTCTGCCCCGCCAGCCCGACAGCAAGGTGGGAGCCTGTGCCGGGTCCAGCGCCAGAGCCTCCAGCTCATCCATGGAAGCAACCAAGCGTGGCGCCACATCGTGCTCCTCGCAACAGGCGGTCAGCAGCACCTTGAGCAGAGCAACCAGAGATGCAGGCGCTCTTGCGTTATCCTTACCCTTGCCCCGTGCAGGACGCGGCAGTTCCGACTCCGGCAAAGCCTGTGCCTGCTTGACCGCTTCCAGCAGCGCCATGCCGGTGCGGCCTTCGGCCAGCCCGCGGGATACACCACGCACACGGGCAAGCGCATCCACCGTACCCGGTGTTGTGGCTGCTATTTCCAGCAGGCTTTCATCCTTGAGCAAACGCTGGCGCGGCACATTCACGCGCTGGGCCTCACGCTCGCGCAGGGCGGCAACTGCACGCAGCACACCCAGCATACGGCGGTTGCCTGTGCGGGCCTTAAGCCGCTCCCACTGTTTTTCCGGATCAGGGCGGAAGGTTGCCGGGTCTTCCAGCTCTGCCATTTCCGCAGCTACCCAGCTCAACCGCTTGTCCTGCTCCAGCTTGCGCACCAGTTTTTCGTAAACCAGCCGCAGCCATGTCACATCGCCCGCAGCATAATTCAGCTGGGCTTCGGAGAGCGGACGGGCTGACCAGTCCGTAAAGCGGTGGCTTTTATCAATCATATGGCCAGTCAGGGAGCCAACAAGACTGTCATACCCAACCTGATCCCCAAAGCCCGCCACCATGCCAGCAACCTGCGTATCAAACACAGGTGTCGGCAGGGCATCGAACTCATGCAGAAAAATTTCCAGATCCTGCCGCGCCGCATGAAACACTTTCAGCACCGAGGCATCGGCCATCAGTTCTGCCAGAGGGGTCAGGTCAATCCCTTCCGCCTGTGCGTCAATCAGCACAACAGCATGTGCGCTACCCACCTGCACCAGACACAACTCCGGCCAGTACGTGCGCTCACGCATGAACTCCGTATCAACCGTTACAAAACGTTCGGCATGAAACGGTTTAAGAGCTTCCGCCAAGTCCTGGGTAGAGGACACAAGCTGGGGCTGGGGAAAGACGGGAGTGGGTAATTTGGCCATGTTTCTTCCATACACCAGCCAACCAGAAAGAGACAGCCAGAACCCATATACCCCATACGAAACTTGACGAACGCGCCGACAAGCCGGACACCCAAGAAAACCATAGCTGCATGGAGAAAACGATGAACACGGCAGATGATGGACGCCACGCGCTTACCCAGCTTGGCCGCCAGATTGCCCCCCCCAACAGCCCGGAAGAGGCCGTGCTGGAGCGTGTGCCAGCCCCCAACCCGGACAAACGCTATATGGTACGCTTTACCGCGCCGGAATTTACGTCCCTGTGCCCTATTACCGGCCAGCCGGATTTTGCCCATATTGTGCTAGATTATGTACCGGACCAGTGGATTGTGGAGAGCAAATCCCTCAAGCTGTTCCTCACCAGTTTTCGCAATCATGGCGCGTTTCACGAAGCCTGCTCCGTGCAGATCGCAAGCACTCTGGTTGACCTGCTCAACCCGGTCTGGCTGCGCATTGGTGCCTACTGGTACCCGCGCGGTGGTATTCCCATTGATGTTTTCTGGCAGACAGGGGATGCCCCCGCTGGGGTATGGATTCCCGCGCAGGATGTCCCGTCCTACAGAGGGCGCGGCTGAATCCGGACACAAAAAAAGCCACCTGAACGGTGGCTTTTTTTAAAATCTGGCTGAACACAAATTTTAGCTGGCGCTGCCTGCTTCAATTTCTGCCCGTACTGCCTGAATCTGATCCTGCAACACAACAAGGCGGGACGTATCCGTCTTGTCTGCCTTGTCCCATGCTTCAGACAGGGCCTCCAGCTGAGCTGTGGCCATATCAATGGAAATGTCGCTTACAGGCACAGCCTTGTCGGCCAGCACCGTGCATCGTGCGGGGGTAATGTCGGCAAAACCTCCCCCCACAAAATAGCGATCGGTCACCTTGTCCCCTTCGTAAAGGGCAACAACGCCACCACGCAGAAGAAGCATCATGGGCGAATGTTCCGGCATGGCGGCAATATCACCCTCCATGCCCGGAAGAACGGCCATATCTACCTCACGCGACACCAGAACCTTTTCAGGGCTGATTATCTCAATCTGGATTGGCATGAATGGTGCTCCCTCCAGAAGCCGGCTGTTAGGCCGACTCCCTCAGTTTTTCTGCCTTGGCAACAGCTTCTTCGATCGTCCCGACCATGTAGAAAGCCGCTTCTGGCAGATCGTCATATTCACCAGCACAGATCGCCTTGAAGGAACGAACCGTATCGGTCACGGATACCAGCTTGCCGGGGGCACCGGTAAACACTTCCGCCACATGGAACGGCTGGGACAGGAAGCGCTGGATACGGCGAGCGCGGGCCACAACCAGCTTATCGTCTTCAGACAGTTCATCCATACCCAGAATAGCAATGATATCCTGCAAGGATTTGTAGGTCTGGAGAATACGCTGCACTTCGCCAGCCACTGCGTAATGTTCTTCACCCACAATCTGCGGGTCCAGAGCGCGGGACGTGGAGTCCAGCGGATCCACAGCCGGGTAAATCCCCATTTCCGCGATGGAACGGTTCAGAACGGTGGTGGCATCCAAGTGGGCAAAGGTTGCTGCCGGAGCCGGGTCGGTCAAGTCATCGGCAGGGACATATACGGCCTGAACGGACGTAATGGAGCCTTTTTTGGTGGACGTAATACGTTCCTGCAGAGCGCCCATTTCCGTTGCCAGTGTCGGCTGGTAGCCCACGGCAGAAGGAATGCGGCCCAGCAGTGCGGACACTTCCGAACCAGCCTGCGTAAAGCGGAAGATGTTGTCCACAAAGAACAGCACGTCCTGGTTTTCTTCATCACGGAAGTATTCCGCCATGGTCAGACCAGTCAGGGCCACGCGGGCACGGGCACCCGGCGGTTCGTTCATCTGACCGAATACCAGCGCAACTTTGGAGCCTTCGGTCGAACCGTTTTCACCCAGCTTGATTACGCCTGCGTCCTGCATTTCAAAATACAGGTCGTTCCCTTCACGGGTACGTTCACCAACACCGGCAAATACGGACACACCACCGTGCGCCTTGGCGATGTTGTTGATCAGTTCCTGAATAATAACGGTCTTGCCAACACCTGCGCCGCCGAACAGGCCGATCTTGCCACCCTTGAGGTACGGGCAGAGCAGGTCAACAACCTTGATGCCGGTCATCAGGATTTCGGATGCAGCAGCCTGCTCGTCAAAAGCAGGGGCATCGCGGTGGATGGGGGCGCGACGTGCGGTCTGGACAGGACCCTGTTCGTCAATCGGTTCACCGATCACGTTGAGGATACGGCCAAGGGTTTCCGGACCGACAGGCACGGAAATCTGTGCACCGGTGTCAACCACTTCCGTACCACGGACCAGACCATCGGTCGTGTCCATGGCGATGCAGCGCACTTCGTGTTCGCCGATTTCCTGGGCCACTTCGAGCACCAGAACCTGATCGCCCAGCTTGACATGCAGCGCGTTCAGAATTTTGGGCAGTTCACCTTCGAACTGCACGTCAACAACCGGCCCTTTAATGGTGGTAATGCGGCCAACAGCATTGGTCTTCGTGGCCGCAGGGGCCTGGGTCTGGGTTGTGGTATCCGACATGGGTCAGCTCCTGCGGGGCATACGATCGGGCTCAGACAGCCTGTGCGCCCGAAATGATTTCGATCAGTTCGTTAGTAATATTGGTCTGGCGGGTCCGGTTATAGACCTGCGTCAGACTATCGATGGTGCGGCCTGCATTGCGCGTCGCGTTATCCATGGCCGTCATACGGGCACCGTTTTCGCCCGCAACCGTTTCCAGCAGCGAAGCATAAATCTGGACCTGCAGATTACGCGGCAGCAGCATGGCCAGCAGCGTTGCTTCATCAGGTTCAAACTCATACTGGGCCACATCGTTGGAGGCTTCGAGCGTACCAGATGCCTCTTCCACGACCATGGGAACCAGTTGCTGGCATGTCGGCACCTGTGTCATCGCATTGCGAAACTTGTTGAACACAAGTGTGCAGACATCAATCTCGCCTGCTTCAAGCAGGGCATTGATCTTGTCACCCAAGTCACTGGCGACGGAAAAGGGAATTTCCTTCGCACTTGTCCCGATCACATGATCAACAATCAGGTCCGCATGGTCACGCGTGAAAAAGTTCAGCGCGCGACGACCAACCGGAAGCAGGCGCACCGTCTTGCCTTCAGACTGAAGGCGACGGATGGTCTGCACCGTAAGGCGATGTACGTTGGAGTTAAAGCCACCGCACAGGCCACGGTCACTGGTCATGGGCACAAGGAGATGCACCTTGTCCTGCCCGGTACCGGCCAGAAGAAGAGGCGCTCCGTCCTCCCCCTTGGTTGCACCGGCCAACTCACCCAGCATACGGCGCATGGCTGCCGCATAAGGACGAGCAGCTTCTGCGCTGGCTTGCGCCCGCCGCAGCTTGGCCGCTGCCACCATTTTCATGGCGCTCGTGATCTTCCGTGTCGATTTGATACTTCCGATCCGGGCGCGTAGTTCCTTAAGGGAAGCCATGAGTGCTTCTGCTCCCTCAGCCGGCGAAGTTGCGGTTGAAGGCGGTCAGATATTCGGTCAGCCGCGCTTCAAGGTCCTTGGAAATGGCCTTATCCTTGCTCAGCGTGTCCAGAATGTCCTTGCCTGCGCTCCGCACATCGCTCAGCACTGCACGTTCCCAGGCCACAACCTTGCTGGCTGCAATGCCATCGAGGAAGCCACGGGTACCAGCAAACAGCAGAACAACCTGTTCTTCAACCGAAAGCGGCGAAGCCTGCGGCTGCTTCAGCAGTTCCACCAGACGGGCACCACGGGCAAGCATCTTCTGCGTTGCCGGGTCCAGATCGGATGCGAACTGGGAGAAGGCTGCCATTTCACGGTACTGGGCAAGCTCAAGCTTGATCTTGCCTGCGACCTGCTTCATGGCCTTGATCTGTGCCGCAGACCCAACGCGGGAGACGGAGCCACCCACGTTAACGGCAGGGCGGATACCCTTGTAGAACAGATCGGTCTCAAGGAAGATCTGGCCGTCCGTAATGGAGATCACGTTGGTCGGGATGTAAGCTGCAACGTCACCGGCCTGCGTTTCAATAACGGGCAGAGCCGTCAGAGAACCTGCGCCATTGGCGTCGGACATTTTAGCAGCCCGTTCCAGCAGACGGGAATGCAGGTAGAACACGTCACCCGGATAAGCTTCACGGCCCGGCGGACGACGCAGCAGCAGGGACATCTGGCGATAAGCCACAGCCTGCTTGGTCAGATCATCATAGCAGATCAGGGCGTGCATGCCGTTGTCGCGGAAGTATTCGCCCATAGCGCACGCAGCGTAGGGTGCGAGATACTGCAGCGGAGCCGGGTCAGATGCGGTAGCGGCCACGACGATAGAATACTTCATCGCGCCTTTTTCTTCCAGCAGACGCACAAGCTGTGCAACTGTGGAGCGCTTCTGGCCGACAGCAACGTAAATGCAGTAGAGGGACTTCTTGTCGTCGCCCTGCTCATTCACGCCCTTCTGGGCCAGAATGGTGTCGGTCAGGATGGTGGTTTTACCGGTCTGACGGTCACCAATCACCAGTTCACGCTGGCCACGGCCAATCGGCACCAGAGCGTCAATCGCCTTGATCCCGGTCTGCATGGGTTCGCTCACGGACTGGCGCGGCATGATGCCGGGAGCCTTGACTTCCGCACGACGCAGTTCAACGTCAACCAGCGGGCCCTTGTCGTCGATCGGGTTACCCAGACCGTCTACAACGCGGCCCAGCAGGCCCTTACCAACCGGCACACTGACAACCATACCTGAACGGGTGACACTGTCCCCTTCACGGATATTGGTGTCATCACCGAAAATAACGATACCGACGTTGTCGCTTTCCAGGTTCAGGGCCATGCCCTTCTGGCCAGCGGACGGAAAGTCCACCAGTTCACCCGACATGACATTCTGCAGGCCAAATACGCGGGCAATACCATCCCCAACGGACAGGACTGTGCCGGTTTCGACCACATCAGATTCCTTGTCGAACGAGGCAATCTGCTGCTTGAGGATATCCGAAATCTCTGCGGGACGGATTTCCATCACGCGGCTCCCTTCATGGCGTAATGCAAACGAAACAGGCGGGTTTTGAGGCTGGCATCATACAGCTTTGCCCCGACGCGGACGACAAGACCGCCGAGCAGGGCGCTGTCAACACGCTCGCGAATATTGATGCGGGAATAACCGGCTTCGGCCAAACGAACCTGAAGCTGGGCCCGCTGTTCGGCCGTAAGCGGCACAGCACTGCTGACCTCGGCCACAACCTCGCCACGGCGGGCCACGGCCAGAGCATCCAGCGATGCAAGAATGCGGCGCAGAACCGGCAGACGACGGTTATCAGCCACGACGCCCACAAAATTACGAAGAATCTGACCGAATCCCTGAGCCTCAAGCACAGCCAGAACGGCCTTGCGAGACACCAGGATATCCAGACGCCTGTCTTCCAGAACAGTGCGCAGGGGCGCACTTTCATCAATCAGGCGCGCAAGTGCGCCACCTTCATCAAGCACGGTGTCCAGCTGCTGCTGTTCGGCAGCCAGATCATAAAGCGCAATCGCGTAACGGCCTTCAAGACCGTTGGCCGCAAAAGCTACTGCTTGTGCTGTCGTTACGCCCGAGGCCACCACTCTTTGGTTCTTTCCTTCTGTGCGCGCCGGCATTCCACACTGACAACGATGCAACCCAGACCATCAGGCGATGAATCCAGATTTTGATGCACCTGTTGGCGCGGCCTCTAGCATGACCACAACAGGCACGCAACTAGCTGAACAACCCTATTTTATTCAACCCGCCGCTGGCAGCGCATTCTGGCCGACCAAAATACCAGACCAAAAGCCCTTAAACGCCGGAGCAGCGCACCCTATTAGGTGATAAAACCCCACGCCCGGAACGGCCAGTGGAAGCCAGACGCAATCCGCTACGTTCACGAAACGGTGAGGTAACAGGCATTCAGACTTTTTGGGAGAAACCTTGGAGCGGACAGAGGGAATCGAACCCTCCTCGGTAGCTTGGAAGGCTACTGCATTACCACTATGCTATGCCCGCACTCCGAAGTGTTGGTTTTTATAATCCATCCCCCACACGCGCCGCAAGCCCCCACCAGTTTTTTTACGCCCACGCTCCCCGCGCACGACAATAATCTGCAACAGGCACTTGACTTTAGAGCCACAACATATTTTGTTCCGCCTCCTGTGATGCCCGCAAGATTGTGGCTGGTCAGACGAACGGGTTTCCGTTATAGGTCTTTTCCAGCCGTGGCGGACACGCTGCAGGGGTGTAGCTCAATTGGCTAGAGTGCCGGTCTCCAAAACCGGAGGTTGTGGGTTCGAGACCCTCCACCCCTGCCAGATTTTCTCGTGGTGTACGGAAGGTTCCGCTTTTCACCTGTAAAATGCGGCTTTATCGTACAATCTGAGTGGTGTTGATTTAAGACTGCCCCCTTGGCAACCGAGCGGGGCGGAACAAGGAGAGTGTGCTTCGTGTCGTTCAGTCCCGGTAAGTTCCTGCATGATGTGCGTACCGAGGCGGAACGGGTCACATGGCCCACCCGCCGCGCAACATTTGTCACCACCGGCGCCGTACTGGCCATGGCAGGTATGGCATCCATCTTCTTCTTCGTCGTTGACCAGCTGATCGGTCTCGGCGTGCGTCAACTTTTCGGGCTGGGAGGCTGAGGAAACGGCATGGCCAAGCGTTGGTATGTGGTCCACGTCTATTCGGGCTTCGAAAAGAAAATCGCGCAGCACATCCGCGAAGATGCGGCCCAGAAGGGACTGAGCGACCATATTGACGAGATTCTTGTCCCGTCCGAGGAAGTGATTGAAGTCCGCCGTGGCCAGAAGGTGAACGCGGAACGCAAGTTCTTCCCCGGTTACGTGCTGATCAAGATGGAAATGACCGATGAGTCATGGCATCTGGTCAAGGACACACCCAAGGTTACGGGTTTTCTGGGCACCAAAAACCGCCCTACACCCATTTCCGCGGCGGAAGCCGAACGGATTATCCGCCAGACAGAGGAAGGTGTGCAGCATCCCCGCTCCGCCGTTACCTTTGAAGTGGGCGAACAGATTCGTGTGGCTGATGGCCCCTTCACCTCCTTCAATGGTGTTATTGAAGAAGTGGATGAAGAAAAAGGCCGCCTGAAAGTTAGCGTTTCGATCTTTGGCCGTTCCACACCGGTGGATCTGGAGTTCAATCAGGTCGAAAAGCTGTAATTTTTCAGCCCATAGATACGATATTAAAAAAGGCGGCCTCCGGGCCGCCTTTTTTATTGCTGATTCGCACCGTCCATCTGCCTTGCAAACACAACAAACCCATTCCGGCGTTTGGAACACTCGGGCATGTTCCGGGTTGTACCCTTGTCTGTTAGCCTGACGTGGTTTTTGTTTTGCCAAGGAGTTACCATGCCTTCAGCCCTGACTCTTAGAGGAACAGCCCTTCTTAACAATGCCCTGCTGAACAAGGGCACGGCATTTACAGAAGCAGAGCGGCGGGAATACGGGCTGGAAGGACTCCTGCCCACACAGGTGGAAACACTGGACCGGCAGGTAGAGCGAATCCACAGGCACCTCGAAGCCAAACCCAGCAATCTGGAACGCTACATCTATCTGAGCGGCCTGCGTGACCAGAACCAGACCCTGTTCTACCGGGTGCTCATGTCCAACCCCGCACAGTTTGTGCCCATTGTGTATGCGCCTACTCTGGCGGCTGTCTGCCAGCAGTTCAGCCACATCTACCGTCGCCCGCGCGGCATGTACATCAGTCTGGACATGCGCGGCCGAATCCGTGATGTGCTGCGCAACTGGCCTACGGATAACGTACGCTTCCTGTGCGTCACCACTGGGGGGCGAATTCTGGGGCTGGGCGATATTGGCGTGAACGGCATGGGCATTCCCATTGGCAAGCTTGACCTTTACACGGCCTGCGGGGCGGTCCCGCCGGAAGTGCTCCTGCCTGTGCAGCTTGATATTGGCACAACCAACAGCGCCCTGCGGGCAGACCCGCTCTACCTTGGTCTGCGCAGGGAACCCCCTCCGCTGGAGGAACTGGACGGGTTTGTGGAAGAATTTGTAAGCGCGGTTAAGGAGGTCTTCCCCAACTGCTGCCTGCATTTTGAGGACTGGAAGGGCACAGACGCCCTGCATTATCTGGACAAATACCGCAACACCGCCCTGTGCTATAATGATGACATTCAGGGCACTGCGGCCGTTACGCTGGCCGGCCTGATTACCGCGCTCAAAATCAAGAACGAAACACTGGCGCAGCAGCGCTTTTTATTCCTCGGGGCAGGCTCCTCCGGGCTGGGTACCGCGGATATGCTGATTTCCGCCCTGAAGCAGGAAGGCATAAGCGAGCAGGAAGCTATTGAGCGCATAACGCTCATGGATGTGAACGGCCTGCTCGAGACCTCCCGCACGGACCTGAGCCCACAGCAAAAACGCTACGCCAAAGCCATGCCTCCCTCGCGTGATCTGCTGGCCACGATCAAAGCCATCAAGCCCACCGTGCTTATTGGTGTTTCAACCAGCGGAGGAGCCTTTACGCAGGAGGTTGTGGAAACCATGAGCGCGCTGAACGAGCGCCCCATTATTTTCCCGCTCTCCCTGCCCCAAAAAAACGCGGAATGCACGGCCGAGCAGGCATATGAATGGTCACAGGGACAGGCACTTTTTGCCGCCGGTCTGCAGTTCCCCGAAGTGGAAATGAACGGGCGAACCTTCTACCCCGGTCAGGCCAACAATTTTTACATCTTCCCGGCTCTGGGGCTGGCTGTGTACGCCACATGCCCCAAACACATTACGGATGACATGGTCATTGAAACCGCCCGCGCACTGGCGGATCAGGTAGACCCGGCATCACGCGAGCGGGGCCGCCTGTTCCCGCCCCAGAGTGACATTCTGGAGGTATCGGTTACGTCTGCTGCGCGTATTGCCGAATTTATTTTTGATCAGGGCGCCGCAACGGTAGAACGGCCCAAGGATATTCGGGCCTGGATTGAAAGCCTGACGTACAGCCCACGCTACGCAGGCTGATTTTTTACAGACCACAAAAAAACCGGGGCCGTGTTTCTGCCCCGGTTTTTTTTTCGATTCGACTGGGCGTATGGCGTCAGGCGTCCAACGGAGGAGCCGGATCAAACCCGAAAACCCGGCCGTAAAACGCCAGTTCCATGGTCCATGCCTGACGGATGGTTGCCTCCTGACGGAAGCCATGCCCCTCGCCGGGGAATTCATGCAACGTACAGGGAGCACCTGCCGCACGCAGCACCGCTGCCATGGCATGCGCCTGAGAGGGCGGAACAACCTTGTCCTCCGTCCCCTGCAACAGCAGCACCGGCGCCCTTATCCGGCTGGCGACAGAAAGGGGTGAGCGCGCTACATAAACAGACTCCGCTTCCGGCCACGGACCAACCAGACCATCAAGGTAGCGCGCTTCAAACTTATGCGTTTCCTGCGCCAGTGCGCGCAGGTCAGTGACACCATACAGGCTAACACCCGCAGCAAACAGGTCGGATGCCGCCAGCGCCAGCAACACGGTCATTCCCCCCGCACTGGAGCCGCGAATAGCGATTCGCTTGGGGTCAACGCGGCCAGTGGCCACCATATGGCGGCAGGCGGCAATGCAGTCCGCCACATCCACAACACCCCACTGGCCTTGCAGCCGATTGCGCCAGGACCGCCCAAAGCCTGTGGAACCCCCGTAATTGACATCCAGCACGGCAAAACCGCGCGATGTCCACCACTGCACCTTAAAGGAAAAACCATCCTGCGCCCGGGCGGTTGGGCCACCATGCACCAGCACGATCATCGGGGGTTTTTCATCCTGCGGCACACAGGCACGGCTATTGGCAGGGGGATAAAAAAAGGCATGCCCCTGCTGGCCACCGACCCCATCCACCGCAAAACGCACCGATTCGGGGCGGGAAATATCCGCCGCCTGCAAATCCAGCGTGGCAGAACGACGGAGTACCTGCTGCACACCCTGCTCGGCAGAGCCCACCACCACGGCGGGCAGGGCATCCACCGGTGCCTGCACCCATGCAAACCGCCCGTCTGCCAATGCAACAGGGCATTGGTCTGGCTGCCCTGCAAAGCTGTGAGTGTGGCCCTCAGCCGTGCGTACAAAACACTGGCCTTCGCCATCACGCACGCTCAGGGCCATGCACCCGCCATTGGCCAACGGCTGGTAGCTGCTTTGGCCAAACACCCATGCGGGCTGGCCAATCTCCCCCTCTGGCATGGCATACGCCACCAGATGCGGGGCAGGCTGATGCACGACCTCCCATACCCGCCAGAGTTCGGAACGGTCAGAAATCACCAGCAGGTGGCCATCTACCGTCCAGCGCGGCTCCACCAGCGACTCGCCGCCTGCCCCTCCGGCCAGAACCTGCACACCCTCAAGTGCCGCAATGGTGCCATCTGCCCCGCGCACCACACGCCCCATGCACAGGCGCGTGGAGTCCCACGGCATGTTCGGGTGGTCCCACTCAATCCACGCCAGCAACATGCCATCGGGCGAGAGGGTGGGGGACATGTAAAAATCCGCACCATGTTGCAGCACCAGCCCCTCCGGGCCAGCCCCCCCACCAAGGGCGACCAGTGTGCTCTGGGGCTCACCAGCCGTGCGATGGTCCTCACGCACGGCCACAACCGAAGGGCTGGCGGGGTCCAACCGCAGGTCGGCAAAGCGCACGCCTTCCGCCCCGGCCAGAAGGGTGGAGGCTCCACCTCCCCGCCCCAGCAGCCAGACCTGCGCCGTGCGCCTGTCCGCATAGACAATACCGTGGGGGGAGACGGCATAAGCGCCTCCGCCATATTCATGCACACGGGTCCCGACATCCGCCTGCGCAGGCAGCACCTCGGCCACGCCATCGGGCTCCGCCCAGCGCATCAGAACTGTCCGCCCCCCCTCTGCCGGGCGGCGCTCCAGCCAGAACACGGCCTGCCCTGTGCTGCGTACCTCTGAAAAGGTCAGGCTTTTACCAGCCACCAGAGTAGCCGTTACGGGGGAGGGCCAACTACCACAGCGCATGGGCTGGGGCATTTGAGCATGAGCGCTGTTCTGTTCCATCATTCACCCAGTTTATCATGCAAAACGCCCTGAACGGAAAGGCATGTGCCGCTTTGCATTCCATGCTAGGCAGGGCATACGGACCTGCTGTTTTTTCCTGTGGGCTTGACATGACGGGAGCGACTCTGCTCCTCCCCACTCCTGACGATGTTCTCTCTGAATTGGATTGTCTGTCCTGTTACACGCTCTGGAATCCATCTTTTCGCTTGATTACCTGACAACCCTGTTCACCCGGTACGGTTATGGGGTGGTTGGAGTGGTTGTTATGCTGGAAAGCATGGGCCTGCCCCTTCCTGCGGAAAGTCTGCTGATTACCGGGGCCATTTTTTGCGCAACCACCCACAAGCTCCAGATCGAAGGCATTATTGTTGCCGGGGTGACAGGGGCGATCATGGGGGACAATCTGGGCTACCTGCTTGGCCACCGGCTGGGCCTTGGGCTTTTGCGCAAGCACGGTCCACGCTTTGGCTTAACCCCTGAGCGCCTGCTGCTGGGGCGTTATGTTTTTCTCAAGCATGGTGGGCCGGTTATCTTTTTTGGTCGCTTTGTGGCCATCCTGCGGATGTTTGTTGCCATACTGGCCGGAGCGAACCGTATGCCCTGGCATACGTTCCTGTTCTATAACGCGCTTGGCGGCGTGTTCTGGGCTGGAGGATACACAACATGCGCCTACCTGCTGGGAAGCGAGATTGCCAAACTCTCCGGCTGGCTGGCCGTAGGCTTCGGGGCCGCGACTCTGGTGGTTATTGGCGTGCTGTTCGTATTCATCAAGCACAATGAAAAACGTCTGACGGAGGAAGCCATGAAAGCAGCAGAACAGGATGAGCAGCTCAAAGCCCCCCTGCCATGATGGGCCGCAGTCCCTGGCGGGTTAACAGCACACAACCGGAGCTCCATGGGCGCGTAGCCCTTGTAACCGGCGCAAACAGCGGTCTGGGGTTTGAGGCCGCACTCGGCCTTGCCCACCGTGGCGCAAAACTTATTCTACCAGTCCGCAACCCCGAAAAAGGGCAGAATGCTCTGGACCGCCTGCGCGCGGACTGCCCCCGGGCGGATGTGACCCTGCTCCCGCTTAATCTGGCCTCCCTCCGCTCCGTAGCGGAATGTGCGCGGGCTGTTGGCGCGCTGACAGACCGGATTGATATCCAGATCAATAATGCCGGGGTCATGGCCCCGACGCGGCGTATGGAAACCGAGGATGGATTCGAACTCCAGTTCGGTGTGAACCATCTGGGCCATTTTGCCCTGAGCGCGCATCTGCGCCCCCTGCTGGAAGCGGCAGAAGGGGGCGGTGTGCTTGTAACCGTAGCCAGCCTTGCGGCGGGTAAAAACACCATCCACTTCAACGACCTGCAATTCCGCCACAGGTACAGCCCGTTCGGGGCGTACCAGCAGAGCAAGCTGGCCAACCTGCTTTTTGCGCAAGAACTGGCCCGCAAAGCGGGGGAACGGGGCTGGAACATCCACTCCCGCGCAGCACATCCGGGATGGGCGGCTACCTCCATTGTGGCTAACGGGCAGGCATCCACCCTACCCAAGCCGCTGGGGCTGATCGAACAGACCCTTGGCACGGCTATCCTGCGCGTTATGGGCCAGTCCGCCGCCAAAGGGGCCGAACCCCTGCTTTATGCAGCCCTTGCCCCTCAGGCGCGGGATGGGGATTACTATGGCCCGCAGGGAACGGGCGAACGCCGTGGCCCACCCGGCCCGGCCATTGTGCCCCCTACTGCCCGCAAGGCCAGTCTGGCCGCCCGTCTGTGGGATGTTTCGGAACGGCTGACCAACACGGCCTGGTAAAAACCAGGCCGCTTACCCGTGCGTGGAACGGCGCGCACGGCTCTGCTGGCGTAGAACGCGCTCGATCCAGTCATTCAGCTTACGGGTAGTATCCTCCGCCTCTTCCCGGTCCGGGTAGATGGTGGGGAAGCGCAGCGCCAGCCAGCGCCAAGCCACCAGCCGCTTATGCCGTTTTTCGGCCCGCTCCAGTTCCTCACGCCCGGCGCGTTCGGCAGCAGGCAGCGGGCCTGTGCCCGGTGGCAGCACACGGCGGCCAGCAGCATGGTCCGCCGCCCAGCCAACCAGACGCCTGATCCCGTTATCGCGGTCATCCACCGGGCACATGGCGTAGGACCAGCGGGTGGTCAGGTCCAGCCCTTCCACCCCTTCCAGCGCCGAGGCAATGGCAAAGGCCTGCTCCATATCCGACAGGCGGTAATTGGGATCATCCTTGCGCAGAACCGCCCTGTGAATGCGTGAGAGCACGCCATACAGGCTTTGCGAGCCTATTTCGGACGCAACAGCTTTGACAATGTCCGCATCGGGCTGCACGTAGGGGCGCAGGTCATCCGGCAATTCGGCATCGGCATCCAGCTGGCGGCGCACAAAGCTCGGGCTGCCTGCACCAGCCAGCACGGCCACAACACCTGTCTCGTGCTTACCAAAACGGCCCGCACGCCCGCCAATCTGCTTGACCTCCTGTACGGTCAGGTCGCGTGTTTGCCGGCCATCGTATTTTTTGAGCGCGGCAAACACCACCCGTTTGATGGACAGGTTAAGCCCCATGCCAATGGCATCCGTTGCCACCAGAATATCAGCCTGACCGTTGTTAAAGCGCTGCGCCTCCGCCCGGCGTACTTCCGGGCTGAGTGCGCCATACACCACAGCCACACGCTTGCCGTGCTGCATAAGGGCTGCACGCAGGTCCAGCACCTCCCTGCGGGAAAACGCAATCAGCGCATCCCCGGCCCCAAGGTCGGCCAGACGCACAGGCTGGCTGGCGGCCTTGAGCGGGCTTTTACGCTCGAGCGAGATTTCGTCCAGCGGGTCACCACATAGTTCGGCAATCCGGCGGACCATGGGAATACAGTCCGGCGCACCCAGCACATACAGGTGCCGCGCTGGTGCTCCCATAATGGCGGCTGTCCATGCGGCACCACGGTCCGTATCAAACAGCATCTGGGCTTCATCAATGACGGCCACATCAACCGGGCTGTAAAAAGGGCACATTTCCACCGTTGCAGCCAGATGCCGGCTTCCGGGGACTTCAATCCGCTCCTCCCCGGTGGACAGGGAGGCCTCAACCCCACGCGCGGCCAGCGCTTCACGGAACTCATGCGCCAGCAGACGCAGGGGAGCGAGGGCCAGCCCGCTCTCCGCCTGTGCCAGCGCATTAAGGGCTGTGTAGGACTTGCCGCTGTTGGTTGGCCCCGTGACCAGCGTAATCTGGCGGTTGAGGGCACGCGCGGTGCGGAAATGGGCCGCGTATTTGTCCAGCGCCGCCACACGTGCGATCACGGCATTGGCGACCTTGCGCCCCATATCCGGCGCATGTTTGCCCTTGCCCGGACCTGTTGCGGGGCCACGTTCCTCCTTGCGCCACTCGGACAGGTTGCCCCGCAGGGCCACAAGTGCTGCGGGGTCAAACTCCCACCGCTCCCGCCCACCGGGTTCCTGCACCTTACGCGCAACGGGTAGCCGATTCTCGGCAATCCAGCGCAGGGCCTCACGGTGGGAGCAATGGAGGAGTCGCGGCACCTCATTGAACGGCACAAGGCTGCTTTCCCATGCCTTAAGGTGCTCTTCCTCCTGTGCGCGTTTGTTCTGGGCGGTCTGTTCTATCCGGCTGGCGGCCCGCTGGCGCTGTGCCTCTTCCTTGCGCGCGGTCTCCAGAAAGGGGTCGCCTTCGGGCAGGTCAAAGGCAATGGCCACGGCCATAAGCAAAAGGTCGGTCTGGGCGGGGGATGGCACGCGCCCAATATCCACCAGATCCGCCTGAATGGCGGCAAACGCCGCATGGGGCGATGCTCCATACCCACGCAGGCGTGCCAGACTAACCGGAGCCAGAGCGTGCTCAAGCGCCTGATCATCCGCCGCCGGGTCGGTAATCCCGCCGACGGCCTCTTCTATTTCCTCCCGCGTAATCCAGATTCGGCCACTGCGTCGCGTACGGTCCAGCAGGCGGGAAATCCATTTTTTGCGCCGCACCTGGCACAGCGCAGCCCGATAGACCTCAACCGGGACTTCGCGCGCTCCGGGTTCAAGTGCCCGGGCAATGCGGCGCAGAACCTCTGTTTCTTCCTTGGGTTCGGGCTGGAGGCCCGTATGGGCCACGGCACGGGCAAGCGCTTCACGCGCGGGGGAGGCGGGGCTATCTGACGTCATGCCCTACTCTTGCGTCATCCCGGGCGGCGGAACAATGGGCCTTGCCCAATACTTCATGGAAAAATCAAACATTGCGCCCCGGCAATGGGGGGAACGGCGCAATATACGCTTGATATGGCAGCCGCCTTGTGCCCATTGTGCCCGCCACTGGCGGTTTGTGGCTTCCAAGCGAGGCTGTTCCTGCCCTGCTGTGTGAAGCAGGAACACGTCTTGTGACGAATTTGCACTGGCGTCCCACGCGCCTGCCCCTTAAAAACGCCGCCAAAGCACCAGGGTTGCCTTTTGCCTGTTGAAGCACTGCCCCCTTTGGGCAAAAGCGCGCCATCTATCTGATCTGCTATAAGCGGAGTACAAAGCGGTCCATGTCTGAAACCATTCTTGATAACGACGTTCTCCCCCGGCTGTCTGCCTCTGAAGTGCCGAGCAGCCTGCTGCCGGTAGAAGGGCAGGACGGTGTGTGGCACCTTGCTCCCCCTACCAAGGAGTACGGCCACCTTTACCCGGCCAAGGTGCTGACCGTGCACCACTGGACCGACCGCCTGTTCACCTTCACCACCACGCGTGACCCCGGCCTGCGGTTTGAGAACGGCCAGTTCGCCATGATCGGGATTGAAGTGGACGGCAAGCCCCTGCTGCGCGCCTACTCCATTGCCTCCCCCAATTATGCGGACGAAATGGAGTTCCTCTCCATTGCCGTGCCTGATGGCCCGCTGACCTCGCGCCTGCGCCACGTCAAGGTAGGCGACACGGTTCTGATCGGGCGCAAGCCCACCGGCACCCTGCTGCTGGACAACCTGCGCCCCGGGCGGAACCTGTACTTCCTGTCCACCGGCACGGGTCTGGCTCCCTTCATGAGCCTGATCAAGGACCCGGAATGCTATGAGCGTTACGACCACGTGATCCTCAGCCATACGGTCCGTATTTCGGGCGAGCTGGCCTATGCCAACCATATCCGCCACGAACTGCCCCAGCACGAGTTCCTGGGCGAGGATATCAGCGGCAAGCTGCTTTACTACCCCGCCGTCACGCGTGAAGACTTTGCCGTAACCGACCGCATTACCAAGCTGATCGAAACCGGCAAGATCTTTACGGATCTGAATATCCCCGCTCTGGACCCCGAGCATGACCGCGTGATGATCTGCGGTTCGCCCGAAATGCTGGCCGATACGGAAGCCCTGCTTCAGGCCCGCGGGTTTGATGAAGGCAACATGTCCACCCCCGGTGCTTACGTGGTGGAAAAAGCATTTGCCGAACGGTAAAGGTAGTCCCACCTTACTGTAAAAGACCCTCAGCCCAGCACCAAAGGAGCCCTGCCCCATGACGTATGACTTTGATCTTCTGGTCATAGGAGCAGGCTCCGGCGGTGTTCGGTGCGCCCGCATTGCCGCCGGCCACGGTGCGCGTGTTGGTGTGGTGGAAAGCCGCCACTGGGGGGGCACATGCGTCAATCTTGGCTGTGTGCCCAAAAAGCTGATGGTCATGGCCAGCGATTATGCCGACATGGTGGAAGACAGCCACGGCTTTGGCTGGTCCACCGCACCGGGCACCCATAGCTGGCCCACCCTGATTGCCGCCAAGGACCGCGAAATTACGCGCCTGAACGGTATTTACGTCTCCATGCTGGAAAAAGCGGGCATTACCCTTTTTACCGGCCATGCCGAATTTGTAGATGGGCATACCCTGCGTATTACCCCCTCCCCTCTGGCCCCCACGGAACAGCCCCGGACCATTACCGCCGAGCGGATTGTGATTGCCACCGGCTCCACCCCCACCAAGCTGGATATTCCCGGAGCAGAACTGGCCATTACCTCGGACGAGGCCTTTGCCCTGCCGCAGCGCCCCGAACGGGTGATCATGATTGGGAGCGGGTATATCGGCATTGAATTTGCCGGTATCTTTGCAGGACTTGGCTCGCAGGTAGACCTTGTTTACCGCCGCGACCTGCCCCTGCGTGGCTTTGATGAAGACATGCGCACCGCACTGGCAGACGCCATAGATGCCCGTGGCATTACCCAGCATCGCCATGCCAACCCCACCAGCATAACCCGGAACGGGGCCGAGCTGATCCTGACACTGGATAACGGGCAGACGCTGCGCGCGGACTGCATCTTCATGGCCACAGGCCGCCGCCCCAAAATTGATGCGCTCGGACTGGGCAAGACATCCATTACCACCGCCGATAACGGCCGCATTCAGGTTGATGGCAATAGCGAGACGGCACATCCCGGCATTTACGCCATTGGGGACGTGACCGACCGTATCAACCTCACCCCCGTTGCCATTGCGGAAGGGCATAATCTGGCCGATCGCCTGTTCGGACAGGCTCCCCCGCGCCAGTGGTGCTACGCGACCACTCCCAAGGCAGTCTTTTTCTCCCCCCCTCTCGCCACAGTTGGCCTGACGGAGGAGGAAGCCACACAAAACGGGGCTGTGGATATTTACCTCACCCGCTTTAACCCCATGCGCTACACGCTGGCAGGCCGCGTGCGCAAAACGGTCATGAAACTGGTTGTGGACCAGCAGAGCCAGAAGGTGGTTGGTGTGCATATTCTGGGCGACGAAGCACCGGAAATGCTACAGGCCGTAGCCATTGCCGTAACAGCCGGGCTGACCAAAGCAGACTTTGACCGCACCATTGGTATTCACCCCACCTCAGCCGAGGAACTGGTGACCATGCGCACCCGCACACGCACCACCCCCAAAGCTGACAAGTAAGGACAACCCCCATGGCCGCATCCGCACAGAACACTCCGCACAAGACGCATGATCTGGCGCTCAAAAACGGTTCCGTTGTCCTGCCTGATGGCACGGTAGAAACAACGGTATATGTGCGTAATGGCCAGATTAGCACCATTGGCGGCACGGCAGATGCCGCGCGGGTTATTGATTGTAGCGGCCTGACCATTCTCCCCGGCGTGATCGACACTCAGGTTCATTTCCGTGAACCCGGGGCCGTGGAAAACGAAGACCTTGAAACCGGCAGCCGGTCTGCCGTGCTTGGCGGGGTCACTGGCGTTTTTGAAATGCCGAACACCAAACCCACCACCTCCACGCCCGAAGCCGTAGCCGACAAGCTGGCCCGCGCCAAAGACCGGATGTGGTGCGAACACGCATTTTATGTTGGTGCAACATCCGACAATGCCGACCAGTGTGGCGAACTGGAAAAACTGCCCGGCACTGCGGGGATCAAGGTGTTCATGGGCTCTTCCACAGGCAACCTGCTGGTCTCCGATGATGCCATGCTTGAGCGCGTCCTGCGCTCCGGCCAGCGCCGGGTGGCCATCCATGCCGAAGACGAAGCCCGGCTGATCGAACGCATGGGAGAACGTGTGGAAGGGGACCCCTCCTCCCACCCCGTCTGGCGGGATGATGAAACGGCATTACGCGCAACTGCCCGTGTGCTGCGTCTGGCCCGCAAAACCGGGCGGCGCGTGCATATCCTGCACATTACCACCCCTGCGGAACTGGAACTGATTGCCCAGCACCGCGACATCGCCACCTGTGAGCTAACGCCCCAGCACCTGACACTGGCAGCCGAGGATGCTTACCCGCGTCTGGGCACGTTTGCCCAGATGAACCCCCCCATCCGCTCCGCTGCACACCGCGACGGACTGTGGCACTGGGTCACGCAGGGTATGCCCGATGTAATTGGCTCCGACCATGCGCCCCATAGTCTGGCCAACAAGAGCAAGCCCTACCCGGCCTCCCCTTCTGGCATGCCGGGTGTGCAGACACTGCTCCCCCTTATGCTCAACCATGTGGCCCACCACCGCCTGACCCTGCGCCGGTTGGTGGACCTGACATCCGCCGGCCCCCAGCGCCTGTTTGGTCTGGTTCGCAAAGGCCGGATTGCCGTGGGGTATGATGCGGACTTTACCATTGTGGACCTGAAGGCCCGCTGGACCATAGAGCAGAACTGGCTGGCCTCGCGCTGTGGCTGGTCCCCGTTCACGGGCGAGACCCTGACCGGCAAACCTGTGGGCACCGTTATTCGCGGGCAGCAGGTGATGTGGGAAGGAACACTGGCGGACAAAGCAACAGGTCAACCCTTCCGCTTTGACGCAACCGACAAGTAAAGCGCAACGTCGTCAGCTTCCAAAACGGCAGGCCCCGGCCGGTTATATCAGGGAAACACAGCCGATAAGCGGTTCAAACGCCGCTTATCGGCCCTAATATTGCCCCTGCAACAACTACCGGCAGAAAACCTTACCCACACACTTACTGAGACAACCGCAAAGCGGAAATCTGGCCAGCGATGTTGGAAAAGGCCGTTTGCATATCCGAAGCATTGGGTGATTCGAAGTAATGGTTACTATCGGTTGCACACGCCTTCATGGTGTTGATTGCAGCCGTATCCACCGATGAGCCCTGATGTGTATAGAGAATAACAAACAGGTCTATGCCCATCGCCTTCATGTTAGAACAGACCTGCACCACAAGATTATCCAGTATGGGTCGCACAGTATCCTGAAACCCATAATAATACCCGTTTACCGTAGCCAGGTTATTGTCCAGCAAACGCCCGAATGCTGTTTCGTCACTGTTCCACCATCCCCCCATATTGTCATAATAATCAGGGTAGCCATAGTAACAGGGGCACATCTGGTTCGTACCATCGGTCATCAGCACCAGAATTTTCTTTGTGCTGGATTGCCCATAATCATAGGGCATGTCTGGTAATGAACTGGACCACAGGCCCTTCCACTTGGGGCTGATTGTAAACCAGCCCATCTGCAACGCATTCTGGATCAGGGTTCCACCACGCTGCAGCATGGGCATAAGACTGATTTCTTTTTCAACGGTCGCCTTTGCCGCAGTCTCGGGTAACAGTGCAAGCGGCGGACACCCCAAATTGGGGCCGACTTCACCGCTGGAAACCCTTGGGGGAGCAGACGCGGATAATGTAATTGGGGCTGTTTCCGTAATGCCGGGTCGGCCGGAAACGCTCCAGTCATTATCCCCCTGCAGGTAGCTACAGCCGCCAAACCACGAACAATAATAAGGTGTTTTCTGGTAAGTGGTGGGCCAGAAAAACGGCTTGAACAGATAACTGGATACGGGCGGATTCTCACTCATATCTGCCGTTCCATCACTCGCATAACGTGCGAACACACATCCACCCCAGCCATTTTTTCCATATTTCAGGGTGGAAATATTAGAGGAACTATCCAGCCAGTCTGTATGCGAGTTGCCAATATTTACCTCGCCACCAAACGGCACAACAGAAACCCATGTGGTTGTCGTTGTTGTACTGTCCCCATACACCGTTTCGACCAGATTGGTTGCGCCCGTTCTAAGGGCCAAAATACCGTCCGAACCCAGTGAGTTCGTATTATCCAGCACAAGAGCGACCTCAAGCCCGCCCCCTGCTGCAACAACCTGAGCCTGCGCCACAACCGGGATCTGATTCCAGCCAAAGATTTTAGCAAACACCATCGGCACATATGCTGTGGCCGAGATGTTCAGCGTAGAAGCATCCACAAACGTAATTTTGGGCCCAGGCGTTTGTGATCCAAGCGGACCAATCCCATTGGCAACGTGATTGACTGCAAAATTCTGCCAGAACACCAATGTAGCATCTGCATCACGGGTGGAAGCCTTGACCTCCCTCCCAGCCGTAAGGGCTGCCGCATCAATAGCGGTTTGCAGTCTTACACGCGTCAGATAGGTGCGGGAAAAGTCGATACCCATGGCAACAGAGGCAACCATGGCAAACATGACTATACCAACAACCAGCCCCACAGCTCCCTTTCGATCCATCATGTGCATTCTTTCGCTGTTGCCGTGGTATCAAGTTTGCCAACGCCAATATTGGTACCAAAAAAACGGGCTGGCAAAACGGACTGGCTGCTGAGCACCGGACTATCCCGGTTGGTCATAAGCCCCGAAGCAAACTGCCATAACCCGGGCCGGGCAAATGCCTCCACTGCAATAAATGTCTGAGCAGGATTCATGGAGACACCGGATATTGCATATTGCGAAAGACTCGCTGATGTAATCCCGCTTTTAAAGGTAGTTGAGCCAACCTGCTTCTGCCAGTAAATGGCGAGCTTATTATTACTATCCGGTCCTATCGCTGTAATGATAACGGCACCATTGGTTGTACCGACAATGTCCAGAGGTGCCGCGATCTGCTGCGCATCAGCAAAAAAAACATTCAGGTCATACGGGTCTGAAATATGCTGGCACTGGGCAATAATCTGCCCCACCTGCGTCGTCACAGAGTGAAGGCGCATCCAGTTCCTGAATTCAAAAATCATGTCTGCTGCCCCCAGCAGCAGCAAAAGAGCCACAGGGGCAACAAGCGCCAGTTCCAGCGCTACGGAGCCCTTACGGTTAGCAGCTAATCGTGCCTGAAAACGGTTCATTTTTAACCAACGATGATACTTTATGGACCATACTCCTAGAGTTCATAATCCACTTTCCAAAAAAAGTAAGGTATGGCTGAGTATAAACAAATGTATAAATCATTGTATCCCCCCCTGCACCCCCAAATCCACTACCACTGGAAGAAACAGCCGTAGCATTATTTGCTGCCGACGTTATTGTCAGGTTTTCGGGTTTTAAAATTGTCGGGGCACGTAGCGTCACAAGAAAAACAATAGCCTGAGCACGACATGTTGGAGAGGCCTTTACGTTTGGCACAATCGACTGCCCAGTTGATGCAAAGCGTATTGCTTCGTCCACCCCGTTCCGCAGGGCAGCCTCGGTTTCCAGCTGCCAGCCAACCTCTATCGTGCCCACCACAACCATAATCAGCAGCAGGGCTGTTAACGCAAACTCGACTGCGGCCGCACCACGACGATCATTGCGCAACATAAGGGCGGGTCCTGAATTTGGAAAAAGACGCCATGACAATGTTTGCCTGCGCCTTTGGCATATCCTGCATGAGCGTATTCCGCGCATTATTCCGGTATCCAGCCAGGTATTGTGCCAGTGCAAAATTGGCCCGCACCCTGCTTGAAGTCGTATCCGGTGCAGCGGCAATAGGTTCCAGAATATCCAGCGCCTGAGCGTACTGCCCACTCAACACATACGACAGCCCCAGATTGCTCTGAGCAGACACTTTCATTGGATCAAGCCCCATGGCCTTCCTATAGGCCGCCTGCGCAGGCACATATTGGCCTTGCAGGTCATACGAAACGCCCAGATCAACCCATGCCTGCACATCGCGCGGATAACGCTTGACCATATCCTGTAACAGCACCGTTGCCTGCGGCGGATCGATCTTCAGCTTGATCTTGGCCAGACCTTTGGTTGCTTCCAGGGAATGCGGCTTGTGCTGGAGGGCTTTCTCAAAAAAAATGGCGGCTGCCTGATTACGGCCCATGCTGGCATTGACCTTACCCAGTTCAGTCAGGGCTTTAGGGTCGTCAGGATGTTCATTCAGATAATGTTTCAGCACCTCCAGAGCCGCCTGAGGGGCGCCATCCCGCAGTTCTGCATCGGCCTTGACAACTTCATCCGTCATCGCCGACTGCGTTCCGCAACCGGCAAGCAACGGAAGCAGCAGGAACAGCAGGACATTCATGTATCTGATACGGTACATCTCTATTGTACTCTTCTCTTCCCTTAGATTAGTTATAAAACGTCTTCACAACCTGAAGGAAGGCTGGTCCACCAGCAATAATGAACACGATTGGTAGAAAAAATAGAATCATAGGCAACGTCAGCAATACCGGCAGCTGAGCAGCACGGGCTTCATACTCAATCATGCGATTCTTACGAATTTCAACAGAAAGAGCGCGCAACGCCAGCGTTACCGACGACCCGACCTGAATAGTCTGGCTTAAGGAGTTGGCAATACGGCGCATATCCAGCAATCCCGTACGGCTTGCCATCAACTGAAAAACTTCCCGTCGATCAGTAATCATGTTCATCTCCTGAGCCGTCAACTGAAACTCAAAAGCCGTACTCGGATTGACACTCTTCATTTCCAGCGCCACGCGATTAATGGCCGCTTCAATTGCCAAGCCTGCATCCGCACAGATTACCAGCATATCCAGCGCATCAGGGAGTCCTTTTTCTACCGCTTTAAGATAACTCTTCCTCCATTGCCGAATAAGGATATCAGGTAACAGCAAGCCAAAAATGGCCCCGGCAACAGGAGCAATAATATGCAATGCAGGTTTGGAAAAGAAATCATAGGAAAAAAACCAAGCAACAAAGCCGCCAACCGGTAGCAGGATCAGCTTACATCCAACAAAGATTTCCAGATAATGACTTCCTATATAAGAACTTGCACGCAAGCCTTCTGTAAACGCCTGAATGCTCTTTTCATCTATAATTCCACTTTTGAGAACAACTTGGCCTATTTTTTGAAATACTACTGAAAATCTACCCCCTTTTCGTTCTTCAACAGAATTGGGGTCAAGCTCGCCTACAGTCGCCAGAATAACCCGTAAACGTTTGGCACGTCGGTCATCACTGCGTGTTTTGGCCACCAGAATGAGCACAGAAGCGCAGAACACCGCCAGCAAGCAAAGGAATATGATGATGTTCAGATAAGATGCCATTAGAGGTCAAGAGTTCTGCTGATAATTATCTTCATAACCGCCATCCCTAAAACAAACAAAAAGATGGCAGACGCCAAAAGGTAATGACCAGACTGCGTCCAAAAAAGCTGGTTGATATAGTCCGGATTAACGAACTCCAACAGAATGGCAATAAAAAAGGGTAGTGCAGCCAGGACGTAAGAACTCATTTTGGCTTCGCTGGAAAGTGCAAGGCCCCGCTTGTAAATGGCAATCTGCTGCTTGATCGTATCTGCTAGCGATGACAGCACATCAGCCAGCGCGCCCCCCGTAGAAGACTGAATACTGATAACCGTTGCCAGAAAACGGTATTCCTGAAGATCAACCCGGTCCGCCACAGCCTGCAGAACCTCCCCCAAACTCCGGCCCACGGCAACCTCGCCCGCAATGACTTTAAACTCCCTGCACGTTGGTTCGTCGCTTTCCTCACTGACAACAATCATGCAGCGCGAAAGGGGGACACCAACACGTAGAGAGCGCACCATCATACCAATTGCATCGGGAAATTGTGTATATAATTTTTTTTTGTATCGATTCCGCAGAAAATTACAAATAAAGCGGATAGTAGCAACCCATATGAAAAAGTTTATAATAACGCTCCATATACCGATAACGCTAAACAGATAGTAAAGCGTTATGGTCGGGAATATGGATGATAATAAATATATCTTCAGCAAACCCACATCACTATGTGCATAATGTTGTGGATTATACTTTGAAGCCCAGATCAAAAATTTTCTGATAAAACCAGATTCAACAATATATACAGCCCACTCCACTGGTGTACGTTTGCGTGGCTCAATATTGTGCAGAAGGTAAGAGCTTATTTCTTTATAGATCCGCTTATTGCGGCGATCTTTAGCTATACTGGACTGATAAAGAAGGTACGCAAGAACATTAATACCCGCAAAAAATAAAAAACCAATAACCAGAAGGAAACTGGTCATAAGGACACGCTTTCAAACGCGGCATTCCATACGCCATCCATCTGGTTATAAACGAGTTTTTCATAAAAGCTGGGGCGAATGCGCGAGACTTCATAGCTTGTCAGCAGCTTGCCTTCTGCATCCTCACCATCAAACTGCATCCGGAAAATATCGTTCAGAACGACAACATCCCCTTCAACACCCGAGACGTCTGTCACCTGAGTAATCCGGCGACCGCCATCCCTGTGACGCCCAACCTGAATAATCATGTCAACCGCACCAACAATCTGGTTACGGATCGCAGAAATAGGCAGACCGAAGTTGCCCATCTGCACCATGCTTTCAATACGTGTCACGCCATCACGCGTTGTGTTCGCATGGACCGTGGACATACTGCCATCATGGCCGGTGTTCATGGCCTGAAGCATGTCAAACGCTTCAGCACCACGGACCTCCCCGATAATAATGCGGTCAGGGCGCATACGCAGAGCATTACGCACAAGATCACGCTGCGTCACTTCCCCCTTGCCTTCCAACGACACGGGGCGTGTTTCCATACGCACAACATGCGGCTGCTGAAGCTGGAGTTCCGCGGCATCTTCAACGGTAATTACACGCTCGCCAAAATCGATAAAATGCGAAAGTGCATTTAGTAGCGTGGTTTTACCAGAACCCGTGCCGCCAGAAATTACAACATTCAAACGGATCCGTGCGGCAATTTCGAGAATTTTGGCAACGGCAGGCGTACAGCTACCATTATTAACCAACTGCTGAAAACTGATTTTGTGGCGCGAGAATTTACGAATGGACAGATAAGGACCATCCAGCGCCAGAGGCGGGAAAACAATATTAACACGCGAGCCATCTTTAAGGCGCGCATCGACCATCGGGCTTGATTCATCCACACGTCGGCCGACATCTGACGCAATGCGCTGGCAAACAGACGCAAGGTGGCGCGCATCCCGGAAGCGGATATTGGACGGCTGCGTTTTCCCGCTCCGTTCAACAAAAATGCTGTTGGGCCCGTTGACCATAATATCTGCAATACTATCGTCATCAAGCAGCGGCTGAATGGGGCCCAGCCCCTTCATGTCATGAACAAGTTCAGTCGCAATGCGGCGCTGCTCACGCAGATTGAGCTGAATCCGCTGCTCCGTGGCAACCTGATCGACCACCTGCTCGACCTGTTCAAGCAGGTCCTCGGCCGACAGGGATAAAACTATTGTAGGATCAAGCCGGTTTAAGCACAGCGGACGCAAAATAAGCGACTGGTCGGACAGCGCAGGGCTTTCAACCTCTGCGGCAGGTGCCGTTTCCTGCGGAGCAGCAGCTGCTGCATCAGGCACGCTAAACTCGTCTTGCACATTTTGCATGCGGCGCAGACGATCAACAATCTCATTTTGCTTGCTAGAGCTCATTTCTTAAACCGTGCTCCCAAAGCTTTTATTTTTTCTTTGAGTTGTGCAAAAAGTCCTCCCTTGGAAAGGGAGGAACTCAACGTAACGGCCAGTGCACCATGTGCCAGCTGTTCAATAGTCTGGCGGTACACTTTGTTTTTGGTAACAACCAGCTTGCCGTCGATTTCAGCGTTTCCACAATCTGCGGGCAGATACGGCATGAGTATATCAGGCTCTGTGCCCAGACTCTGCGTAATCTCGTCCAGTGACAAGGACCCAGGCCGCCCCACATTGTTGACAACAATAAACGGCTTGCTGACAGGCGAAACACGCGGAAGGCTGGCCATGACCCGCAGTGCATCACGCACGGAGACAATGGTCGGATCCATTATTAAGATATACTGCTGTGCTTGCCCCAGAACACGCATATACACGTCATCATCCGACCATTTTACTTCGGTCAGGACAAAACGAAAACGAGGGCGCACAAGTTCCATCAACCGGGTAACAGCGTTACTCCCGATTTTGGGCAACGTGTTCAGATCCCCCATGCTCGACAGAACCTGTAAACGCTCTCCAACGGCCTGCATGCTACGTTCAAGCAGCAGTTCGTCCATACGGTCGGGCGTTTCCAGAGCAGACCGGAAGCCACCGTTGGTATTAATATCCAGCAGCGTTGCCATTTTGCCTGCACGCAGGTCAAAATCGATCAGCAACGAATACCGGCGGGCTTCTTCTGCCAGAAAATAAGCCAGATTTGTGGTAAGAGTTGTCGCCCCCACACCATCACGCACCCCGATGCAGGCAATCAGGCTGGCCCCTTCCATCAGGCGATGCGTGTCACGCCCGTGAAGAATAATCGGACCAAAAATACGTAAAATCAGGTTACGGCTGAAGGGACGATACAAATACTCCGCCGCCCCGAACACGTGGGTTACGCTTCGGTAGAAATCCGCATCGGTGCGATCACCCAACACCATAATGGTTACGTCGGGTGGCAATAACTCCGTAACTGTACGCAGAACGCCTAATGCGTCACTTTCTCCACCAACATCGATAATCAGGTAAGATGGAAACTCATGCTTACCCAGGTAGGAGATCGCAAACGCCCCTGACCCGCGCAAAACCTGCACTGTGCCGGACCGGAGCTCTTTCAGGCATTCGGTAAGCTGCGCCTCTGTATCCGCGTCCTGCACGAAAGCAAGGACGCTGCCCTGCTTTATGTTGTCGGTATCAGCAGGCTGCTGCTGGGGCTGGGACTGCTCTGGGGGAAGTGCCACGTGTTATTGCCCCCCACCACTGCTACTGGTAGCGACTCCACCCCCGGAGTTTCCCTGATCTTCACCGTTCATATTCAACTCAGCCAGACCACTCCGGCCAAGGCTTTTGACACGGTCTTCGCGCCAACGTTCCACCGCAGCCACGGCTGTCTGCCCGTCAGACGGCGGCAGCGGACGACCTCTTTGCAAATCTCGTTTATTCTCTACCTGTGCGGCCGTGTTGGCATCGTAAACCCCCAGACTCCGCCAGTGATAAGACTGGTCAAGCGGTTCCATAACCGAACAGTCCGCCAAACCCATCAACAGGATAACCGCAGTGCCTGACACTATTTTATACGACATAAGGTGCTACTCCACCATAAAACCAGCATCGCCGGTTTCCAGACGCTGCCAGGGGCGTCTACGAGAAACATCGGTGCCACTCTGACGCATCATAAAAATACGTTCCATGTCATTTGGCGGCGTCCAGCCTTCATCCGGTGTGTGCAACTCTTTTTCGTTGCTCACCGGCTTGACCAGATACGGCGTGGCAATAATGACCAGTTCGCTCTCGTCTTTCTGGAAGCTTGAGGATTTGAACAACGCCCCCAGCACAGGAATATCCCCCAGCCATGGCAGGCCCTGACCCGTAATTTTTGTGCTATCCGACATAAGACCAGCAAGAACAAAGCTTTGCCCGCTTGCCATTTCCACAGTGGTATCTGCACGCCGGACAGTAATCGCTGGAATCTGAACAGAAGAGTTCCCGGCCGAGAGCGTTACTGCCCCGTTAGAAGAAAGCGCGCTCACCTCGGGCCTTACATGCAGACTGATACGGCCATCCCCTAAAACCGTGGGAACAAACGCCAAAGAAATACCATACTGCTTAAAGCTGACGTTGGTCGTATTATTGTAACTGGAAACCGGAACAGGGTATTCACCACCAACTACAAAATTGGCAGGCTGCCCGCTAATCGTGGTCAAGTTTGGTTCGGCAAGGCTATGCACCAGACCATCTCTGGCCAGCATATCCACAACCGTTTCCAGCGTGACCGACTGGCTACCGGCTTTAAAACGCGAGAGAAAGCCAATGCTGCTTTTGGTCGTTGCCAGTGTTTCCAAGGGGCTAGAAGTCGCAAGGCCAATAACTGCCGATGTTCCCAAGGCGTTAACGTTTTGCCATTCCACCCCAAGCTCACGCACCAACGAGCGATCCATTTCAACAATACGGATCTTGAGGTTCACCTGAATGGAGCCGTGCATTTTGGAATAATCGGACACAAAACCGTCTTTACCGACCAACCCACGAGCACGGTCGCTAAAACGCCAGGCTTTTTCGGGATTATCGGAATCCCCATCAATGTTCAGCCCGTCTGGTGTGGCCGTGGCCCGGAGCATAGGCACAATTTTGCCCGCAGAATGATCCAGTGTGTTGGCGGGATAAGTGGAGGGCTCAACACGCACCGCGTAATGGTCAATCGCCTGCCCATTGGTATCTGCCGCCACAATACTTGTACGACCGGCGGACAGCCCGAAGACAAACACGCTGTGTGGACTTGCCGGACGTATTTCCGCAACCTTTGGATCAGCTGAGAACACGTTTTCGGCTGAGCCGGACAGTTCAACCAGCTTACCGTTCCCGACCTCAAGGGTCAGAACCGAAAGGGAGCGGGGCTGCGCCGCATGGCGCTTTGCAGCAACTGGCGCATGGTGCCTTCTGGGATGCGCTTTTGCTTTACGCGCGGATGCCTCCATAGGAGGACACATGCCAAACAATACGATGCCACTTAGCGCAATCCGCATGGCTCTTTTAAAAGTGGACATCTTGAGCGCCTGAAATCCCATTATAGACATGCATAACCTTTACGCCGCCCTTCACCTGCTGACTATCAGACGCAGAGACAGAGTATTCCCAGACCGGGGGTGTGGCAAGATCATCATGTGAGCCACCAAGCGATTGAACTGTCAGCACTATTTGACCGAGTTGCTGGGCCGTACCCAGAACACCTGACTGCTCAGGCGTGACTTCCAGAGTTACTGTTCGCACGTCTATACCGGCCTGCTCAGTAACATTCCGGCTTCCACGCGGGGATAGAGCACCACCCACGGCAACAACCCGGATACCTGAAAGGACAATTTTAGAGACGAGGCGCGAAACATTGCTTCCGCCAGCACCATCTCCGACCCGTTCGGTCATCACCACATCGACTCTATCACCAGGTTCGATAAGGCCAGACACACCTGAGGCCAGATTGACGCCAATGCTCAGTGCGCGCATCCCGGGCTTCAGAACCGCGGAAAGAAAGCCGTGGTCCCCGACTCGAAGAAACGCCTGCTCAACAATTCCGCCGCCCGCAGGAAGATCCATCCGCAGCAGCGCCCCTTCCAGAGCCTGCCGGTTCGCTGGAGTATCCTCCAGACTCCCTGGGGGGACATAATCATCGGGGATAGCCGATGTAACCAAGTCTGCCTCGCGGAGAAAATCACCCGCATGCATGGCATGCCGGACCGTGAGCAGTTTTTTTGTATGAACAACAACTTCCTGCTGGGCGGCCTTCTGCGGTGCAGGCGCGGGGGACATAATAACTTTCCCGAGCACAAAAAGACCAATCAAGCCGATCACACCAATGAACAACATCGCAATACGCGTGACCATTCTTACCGCCTACCACTCACCCCGCAGGGTCGTCATAATGAAGCCAATCGCAATAGCCACAGCATAGGGTAGGGACATACCCCGCCTAATCCGCCAGGCCTCGACGCGCAGAACGCGATTTTTTGTTGTCCTCTTTGATATGATTGGCAATCTGTTTCGACCAAAGAGATACAGCATGGCCAGAACACCGCCAGCCAAACCAATATTCAAAAGAAAAATAAGCTGCTCATACGGCATAAAAAACAATGAGGTTGCGGCAATCAGCTTAACATCCCCACCCCCGATGACTCCGAGACTCCACAAGAAAAAAAGCAGGAGATAAATCAGGGCACCAAAGGCAAGGGAAATCCAATGGACTGCCGCACCATTTAAAATCGCAAGAGCCAGAAGACCCAGACTGACCCAGTCAGGGATCTCCCGCACTCGCACGTCAACCAACATTGCATAGCAAAGGAGGGCATAGGCCGCCATGAGAACAAACCATGACACCACTAGACCCTCTGACCATTGCCCCTCAGGAGCGCAGAAGCACTCCCAAGGTTACACCTCGTAAACCGACGCAAGGCCGCAGCAATATCCTTCGCAATTACGACGAAATACTTTGCGCAATCGACTGGAACACTGCGCTGAGCCTGGAACCAAGAGTCGTCACGCCACCGATAATTGCCAAAGCAATCAAGGAAGCAATCAGACCATATTCAATAGCCGTCACCCCGCGCTTATCCTTAATGGAAAAAAAACGGGCAACCACTGCTGCATATTCATTTACTCGCAACATGTATCATTCTCCTAAATCTAAAAAATCAATGGAGGTTACCCCCACTGGTTTACGCTAGTGTGTACTATTAATACACATCGGGTTACATATTAATTGCTTTAAATCAAAATTTCAAAAAAAATCCTCTCACCTCATCCTCGCGACGTAGAGTTGTAAATTTCCATCAAATTCCTTAATGTCGAACCATATCAAATCACATCATGCAAAGCGCATTACACAAATGCTCAGTTCGAAGAAGCCAAAAGATATAGTAAAATTTCTATATTCTGAATTAAAAAATATGAATTTCATGAATAAAGAAAGATGTAATGCATATTTGATAATATATATTATAGTTTTTACGATTATTTTCTCTTTTTTATATATTATTAAGGACGAAAATAAACCTGAAGACTATGCATTTGGTGGAGATTTTATACTGTTTTGGGCAGCTTCCAAGCAGTTAATTCACGGCCACATTTATGATATCTACAATACAGCTGCTCATGATGCAGTCATGCAAAGCGCTCATGCCCTGAGCCACCCCTACAAACTACCATTTCTATATCCGCCTTCCATGCTTTTTTTCATCTGGCCATGGGCATTTTTTACTTATACATTATCTTACACTCTATGGGGTTTGACGGCCCCCTTCATCACCGCAAAAACATTGAGTATTTTGTGCCGCAACTGGTCCATTACTGCATTTGCATTTGTATCTCCTCAATTCTGCATTTCTCTAGTTACAGGACAAACAGGGCTTTTGATCGCTCTGATTTTAACATTGGGTTTTTACTATATTGAAAAAAATCCATTTGTTTCTGGTTTATTCTTCGGTCTCCTTATTATTAAACCACATGTTGCATTTCTTGTTCCTCTTGGTCTTATTTTTATGGGCCGTTGGCGCACAATAATTGGAATGATGACATCTGCCACTTGTATGGTAGGCCTTTCCTTGTGTGTGTTTGGTCTTGATGCTTGGATACGCTTTTTTGAATACTCACACATGATGCAAGATAGCATTTTGCATAACGTGGCTTTATGTCAGATCTTTATCACGCTATTCGGTTTTCTGTCCGTGCACCATGTGCCATTCTCTACAGCTTTATGGCTGCAAATTATATTTTCCTCTACAATCATAATGTTTGTTTTTTATAAAATAAAAAAAGGAAAGAATATTAAAAATAATCTCATTCTATGCTTGGCCGCATCTCCTTTATGTACACCTTATCTTCTACACTACGACCTTACTTATATGATGATACCCGCAATATGGATGATTAATACAGCTATTGAAACGAAATTTCTTCCTTGGGAAAAACTTCTACTGATTGTTTTATATTTTTCACCTTTTTATATTTTGTCCCTAACCTTGCATTATCATATGCCGATTGAACCAATTATTGCCCTGATCTTTCTTTACGTAGCCTCCCGGCGCCACTCGTACCTTGAAAAGAACGCAGTTCAATGTTAAGTGAAAATAAATACATTAACGATAAACTAGAAAAAATAATCATAATTATTCCATATATTTATTTCATAAATCATAATTTCAAATTGATATTTATTGATTATAATATTATAACTATATTGTATATGGTGGAAATGATATTGGAGCTTCTCTTTACGTTATTTCGATCTCCGGGAAGAATGAGCCATAACACAACAGATTGGATATTAGCCATTCTGGGAACGTATTCGGCGCAGATCGTTTCTACCCATGCCAGCAATACACATCTTGCCCCTGTTACATTGTGCTTTATCTTGTCGTTTATAGGCATTCTTATCAGCCTTTCAGCCAAACTCTGCCTAGGGAGAAGCTTTGCAATTGTTGCAGCTGTACGGGTTGTAAAAACTTATGGTCCATACCGTATCATCCGGCATCCAATGTATGCTGGCTACATGTTAACCAGCCTCGGTTTTCTCCTGTATAATTTCAGTCTCTGGAATATCTGCGCTATTTTTAGTACATGGTCGTTACAGATCCTGCGTATCCGAGCAGAAGAAAAAATGCTTTCCACAGATCCACAATGGTGTCTTTGGTCAAAGCAGGTTCGCTGGAAGATTTTCCCCTTTGTTTACTGATACGATTACCCGTTACGCGCATTATTCAATTATCACACCTCACACTCAAAAATTATTTGCATTGAAATTAAAATAATGAAGTAGTTTTTGAAAATTTCAATTTATTATATGGCTTATTGAAATTTCTTCGTCACATTGTCATAATTAAAAAAATCTACCGATTTGACCTTTTGTATTCTTCATATACCCTGTATTTACTACCGATCTTTCCGATCAGAAATAAGAAGTCGGGTAAATATAGGGAACGTCATGGCACAAGATGAAAAAATCGTTGTTATTGGTGCTGGGCCAGCAGGTTTGACACTTGCCTATGAACTCCTGAAAGCCGGTCGGAAAAATGTAACTGTTTACGAATGCGACAAACAGGTTGGCGGAATATCAAAAACCATCAAACATCATGGTAACCGTATAGATATTGGTGGGCATCGCTTTTTCTCCAAATCCGACTGGGTTATGTCCTGGTGGGAGAGCTTTCTGCCAATTGCGGCAACAAGCGAACAAAACGTTACCTTGCAATATCAGGGTAAAGAGCGAGAGCTCGCTGTTGGACCTCAGTCTCCTGCGACTGATGACGTCATGCTGGTCCGCTCGCGCCTGTCTCGTATCTATTACAATAAAACGTTTTTTGACTACCCGCTCAAACTCACACCAACAAATCTGGCCAAGCTTGGGGGGCGTAAAACCCTTGTTTTCGGCCTGAGCTACCTCTGGGCCCGGTTCCATAAAATTACACCTGAACTGACACTGGAAGATTTTTTCATAAATCGGTTTGGTCGCAAACTGTACCAACAGTTTTTCAAAGATTACACAGAAAAGGTCTGGGGCGTTCCGTGCTCTAGCATTAGTGCGGACTGGGGAGCTCAGCGGGTTAAAAGCCTGTCTATTTCCAGCGCAATTCTGCATGCCTGTAAAAAAGCTCTTGGTCTGCAGAAAGACACGAGTGTTCAGACCTCCCTTATAGAGCAATTCATTTACCCCAAATATGGCCCGGGCCAGATGTGGGAAACTGTTGCGCGGCATATTACGGATATGGGGGGAACAATTCTCCTCAATCATCATGTCAATGAGATTACTTTTGAGAATAATCGCGCCGTATCCATAACTGTTACCGATCAGGATGGCGGACAAGAGCGCCAGAAGTGCGATGTTCTGGTATCAACCATGCCGATTAAAGAGCTAGTCTCTGCCAGCGGAAATTACTTTTCCCCCACGGTAAGGCAGATTGCACAAAACCTGCAATACAGGGACTTTATTACAGTTGGCCTGCTCTATAAATCTTCGGACATAACACGCCAGTTAGAAGACAACTGGATTTATATTCAGGAACCCGGCGTCAATGTCGGACGGGTGCAAATCTTTAATAACTGGAGCCCCTATCTGGTTGCCGACCCGGAAACCACATGGCTTGGACTTGAGTTTTTCTGTTCCGAAGGAAATGAGCTCTGGACTCTGAGCGAGCAGGATATGATCAAGCTCGCCTGTTTTGAAATGCAGAAAATCGGCCTTGTTTCAACGCTTAACACATTAGACAGTGTTGTGGTGCATGTGCCCAAAGCGTATCCCGGTTATTTTGGTGAGTCCTACAAGAGCTTTTCCACAATCCGCAATGCCTTGGACACTGTGGAAAACCTCTATCTTATCGGGCGGAATGGTATGCACTGTTACAATAACCAGGACCATTCCATGCTAACGGCCAAGGAAGCGGCTGACCAGATTATCTCTGGTCAGCAGGATAAGAGCAAAATCTGGGAAATTAATATTGATGATGAATACCACGAAGAAAAATCAAACTGAGGCATTTTTTCAAGGCAGGTTAGCGCCCTAACACTGCCACCTCATGACCGCCTTATGGAAAGCTGGAATGCTTGAACGGATAGCGATCAACCATCATGCGCAGCGGAGCAAAGTCCTTGTTGGAAAATGTTTCCGTGCGCACCCATGACCCATCGGGCGATTCCACAAAAACCGTAGCATTCCAATCGGCCGCACTAATCCCGGTCCACAGCGTTAGGGTCAGAACATCCTTGCCCTGAGCATCCTTGAGCTGCACATGCGAGTCCCCCGAGGACGGTGGGGTGCGGCTAAGTGGCCCCCAGCCGGACTTGTGGGTTGAAAGCCACTTGTTAACATCTGCCACTTCATCCGCTTCCAGCGGGCGCTGGCGGTGCATTGGACCCACATCAATAACGCCACTGGCAACCTGCGGAAAAGAAACAGGTTTGAAATTAGGCAGGGCAAAGGTCCAGATCACAATCGTGGTGCTTATGGTCAAAACCAGAAAGCCAATAATAAACGCCGTTTCTTTCCGCATGATATATCTTTCTTACCCTCTGACTGCGGCAATCACGCGCGCTACGTCTTGGTTTGTCAGTTCCGGGTGAATGGGCAGTGCCAGAATACGCTGCGCCAGGTCTTCGGAAACAGGAAGGGCCGTACCATCATGGTGGTCACGATAGGCAGGTTGTTTATGCAGTGGCAGGGGGTAATAAATGGCCGAAGGCACCCCTTTGCCTGCCAAGCGGGCCTGTAGGGCGTCCCGCTCCGCTGTATCTGCCAGCAATATGGCGTAAATAGCCCACGCACTGCGGCTGTCGGCCACACGTACCGGCACCTGAACACACCCGCCAAGCCCTGCATCATATTGTGCAGCTATGGCATCGCGCCGGGCCAGTTCATCTTTAAAGCTTTCCAGCTTGGCCAGAAGAACTGCTGCCTGCAGGGTATCAAGCCGACCATTCATGCCTGTGCGCAGGACCTCGTACCGGCTTGCTCCTTCGCCATGGGTGCGTAGGGAGCGGTACAGGGCAGCGCGCTCGGGGTCGTCCGTCAGAATGGCTCCACCATCCCCATACCCACCCAGTGGTTTGGAGGGGAAAAAAGACAAGGTGGTTGCCGTGGCCTCGCACCCCAATGGTTTGCCCGCCAGTTCCGCCCCAAAAGACTGGGCGCAATCCGCCATAAGGAACAACTCTTCCGCCGCAGCAATGGCCCGCAGTTCCGGCCACGGAGCGGGCTGGCCAAACAGGTCCACCCCCACAATAGCGCGCGGCCGCAGCTTGCCCGCCGCCCGCACGGCCTGTATCCGGCTTTGCAGATGCGCAGGATCGATCTGGAATGTCTTGGGGTCCACATCCACAAAAACGGGCGTTGCCCCCAGCAGCAGAGGCACCTCCGCCGTGGCGGTATAGGTGAAGGCGGGTAGAAAAACCGCATCCCCCCGGCCAATACCTTCAGCCATCATGACAATCTGGAGTGCATCCGTACCGGAAGACACCCCTACGCACTCCCGCGCACCAGCCCATTCCGCCAGACGGCCTTCCAGTTCCGCAACCTCCGGCCCCATAACAAAACGGCAATGGGCCAGCACGGCATCCAGACGCTGGCGCAGCACAGGCCCCAGCCGCTTCTGCTGGGCTGCAAGGTCAAGAAATGCAATGGGCCTGCTGTCTGAACTGCTCATGGTGCCATCTGCTCCGTGCCGTCGGCCTTTATCTGCTCGTCTTTTACCGCACCATGGGATTTTGCACCAGTCGGAGCCAGTTCGCGCACATCCCCGTTAGGGTTATGGTCAAACTCGGGCACCAGCAGGCGCAGGGCCTGCAAGGTTGCGGCTACATCACCACACCGGGCATGGGCGGTAATCTGGTCCACGGCTGCGCGCACCTCATCCATTTCCACCACACGCGGCGTTGCCATGAGCAGGCCGGGAGCATCGGTCGGCACCGAGGTCTCACGCCCATGGAACAGTTCCTCGTACAGTTTTTCCCCTGCACGCAGGCCGGTAAAATGAATGGCAATATCTTCATCCGGCTTAAGCCCCGCCAGACGGACCATCTGCCGGGCCAGATCCACAATCTTAACCGGCTCCCCCATATCCAGCACAAAAATACCGCCCTGACGGAGCAGAACCTCCATATCCGTCCCGGTTGCACAGGACATGCCGCGCACACATGCCTGCAGCACAAGCCCCACGGCCTCAGGCACGGTCATGAAGTAACGCCGCATTTCCGGGTGGGTTACGGTTAGCGGGCCGCCCCGCTCCAACTGCCGCTGGAACAGAGGAACGACAGAACCGGTGGACCCCAGCACATTGCCAAACCGCACCGTAATGCAGCGCATGGCCTTAGGCCGCCCCGAAGAGCGGGCCTGCACATCCAGCGCCTGACAGTACATTTCTGCCGCACGCTTGGTCGCCCCCATCAGATTGAAAGGATTAACTGCCTTGTCGGTGGAAATCACGATCATGGCTGCCGCCCCATACCGGGCTGCGGCATCGGCCACCACACGCGTACCGTGCAGGTTGGTCAGAACACCTTCCGCCGGATTGGCCTCCACAATCGGAACATGCTTGAGTGCTGCCGCATGGAACACCAGATCGGGCTTGTACTGGGCCATAATGGCGTTAATCCGCTCCGCATCCCGCACATCGGCCACAACCACCTTGCGCGTAATGCCCGGAGCACACTCCGCCAGTTCCACATCAATCTGCCACAGTGCGAACTCGCCATGGTCCAGCAGAACAAGGCAGGCGGGCGCGTGGCGGGCAATCTGACGCACCAGTTCGGAACCAATGGTCCCCCCGACCCCCGTTACCAGAACCGAGCGCTGGTTGATCAGGCGGTCCAGCCCGGCCTGATCCAGCGGTACCTGCGGGCGGTTCAGCAGGTCCTGCGGCTGCATTGGCTGCAAACGCACCTGTTCTGCCGGGGTCATGTCCAGCATGGCTGGCGGTCGCAGCACAGCCAGACCGTACTCTGCCGCCACATCCAGCATCTGGCTTAATGCACGGCCCCTGCAATCGGGGTCCAGCACCACCAGAGCTTCTGGCAGATGCCCCGCCGCGTTCATCTGCGCCAGCACACGGGCCAACTCTTCCCGGTGCCCCAGAATAGGCACGTTACGAATCCGGTGGCCCGTTTGTGACCGGTTCCCCCCCACCAGCCCGGCAATACGGACATTCATGTGCTTGCCGCGTTCTGCCACCTGAATAAACAGATCCGCTGCGGTATCCGACCCAATCAGCAGCACGCTTTGTCCATCGGCCCGTGGGCCGCCTGCTCTGTGCGCCAGACGGTGGAACACCCGCACCCCGCCGAGCAGAACAAGCAGCACAAGGGCGTAAATAAAGGGGAACGCAACACTGGGCAGGGGCAACCCGGCCCACACCACACCGGCAAAAAGCAGCAGAGCGCTGCTGAATGATGCACCGGCAAGCCCCAGCAGGTCCGACATGCCGGCAAAGCGCCAGTATTGCTGCGGCAGCCTAAAGGGTAGCCCCCCCACCACCAGTGAGGCACCCCCGGCAAGGGCAAACCACACTGGATGAAGCTGCACTCCATAAGGGGCCGCCAGCCAGCAGGCCAGCACTGCCGCCAACGCTGCCAGCCCGCCGTCGAGCAGGATATTCAGGGCAATCCTGTTCAGCGGCCAAAATCTTGCATATTGATGCTGGAGCTGGGAACGTTGCGATACCATGATCGTGCGCTTATAGCCCAGCGCCCGACATCCTAGAAGCAGCCTAACCGGACAACCCTCTCTTTCATGTCTTTTTTTCCCGCCGTTCTGGCTTTTTCATGCCTGCCTTGCGCTGCCCTGCTGTGTGCAGCCCTTGTGCGGTGCATGATCAGGCTGGCGGTCATGGACCACCCCGACCACCGTAGCGCCCATGCCACCCCCACACCCAAGGGGGGAGGAATCGGGGTTATGGTGGCATTCGGGCTGTTTTTTCCTGTTCTGCAGGGGGGGGCAGACCAGCCTGTTTTCTCTTTCCCATGCTTTATGGCGGCAGTGGCTCTGGTGCTTTTGTGCGGTGTCTCGTGGCTGGATGACCTGTACCAGTGGCACCCCGGCCTTAAGTTTGCAGCACAGACCATAGCCGCCTGCCTGATTGTAGCGGGCGGTGTGCATCTGACCGGGCCAACGCCGCTGGCGGGTGCGGGCCTGTCTGTTCTGTGGCTGGTTTTTATCACCAATGCCGTCAACTTCATGGACGGGTTAAACGGGCTTATTGCGGGGTGTCTGGCCTGTGCCGCCCTGTGCGTGGGCCTTGCTGCCCCGTTTTTTGGCGTGCCGGCGCTGCAATGGCCTGCCTTGCTGCTCAGCGCCTGCCTTGTGGGCTTTCTGCCCTTTAACTTCCCCCATGCCCGGATTTTTCTGGGTGATGTTGGCAGCCAGGGTTGCGGCCTGCTGGCGGGAATAGCCAGCCTGTATATTGCCAGCCATACCACCCTGCCACGCGGAGGAATACTTGGTCCCGCCCTGTTGTTCCCACTGGTTTATGATGTGCTGTTCACGCTTATCCGCCGCCTGTACATGCGGCAGACGCTTGTGCAGGCGCACCGGGGGCACCTTTACCAGATTATCTACCGTAGCGCCGTAGCGGTGCCCGTTGTCTCCTTGCTGGAATGGGGGCTAACCCTGTGGGGTGGTGGCGTTGCCTGCCTTGTAGCGCCCACAACAGGGTTCTGGAGCGGCATGGCTGGCGCAGCCCTGCTTATATTACCCCAGCTGGCATGGACTCTTTGGGGTGTGCTGCGCGCACGCCAGCGCGCAATTGGCCCGTGGTAAGCCACACACCCCGGCAAGCGGTTATTTGAGTGTTAACGTCAGCCCCTGAGCAGAACCGGCAAGCCGCGCCCCCTGCGAGATGGTCTCGATCTTGATCCGGACACCATTCTTGTTTTCCAGCACAGCCCCACCCAGGCCCTGACCCAGCGTGGCCTCGCCATGGGCTGCAGCATAGGTGCCGCTAAAATCCTTCAGGCGGTGCAGGTTATAAACCGTGCCTGTTCCCTCGATCTTGGAAAAACCGACAGCGGCAATCGTCCCGCCGGTAATGGAAAAGGCATGCGTTTTGCCGCCATAGGTCAGCTTACCCTCGCCCCACGTATAGCCCAGCCCAATATCGGCCGATTTAGCAGTCAGGGTAATTTTGGCGGTGGGTGCGCCCATGGCATCGGCGGCGTATGCGGCAGGTACGCCCGCAACAGAGACAGCCAGAGTAGCCGCGGCAACAAAAGAAGAAAAACGCATGGAACAGCTCCCTTTACAGGCGTGTCCAGAAGACTGTTAGCAACCTGAAGGTTGAAAACATCTGACACAGGTCAGGAACAACAACGCCCTCCATGCAAAAAGGTTGCCGATTACAGCCCCGCCCCCTTTCTGGAAGAGTACGAGACCCGCAACACGGCAACCTTTATACGTGCGTGTATAAAACGTGCAGGCTGGCTGATCAGGCAGCCGCAACGCGGCGCAGGCGACGCACTGTTGCCACTTTTTCTTCCTGCTGGGTGTTCTGGGCCACATCATGCGCGGTCGTGCCCATGATGGAGCGAATTTCCTTCAGATAGGAAGCGCCCTTAGGGGTACGCTGCACCAGCACGGAGCGGCGGTCCAGCGGGTCCACCTTGCGGCGTGCCAGATCCAGTTCGGTCAAACGGTCGAGTGCCCGGGTAATGGCAGGCTTGGACACGTTCAGGCTTGCCGCCAGACCGCGCACTGTATGCCCGCTTTCATCCAGATAGCAGGTCAGGAACACAGCGAGCTGACGGGCGGACAGGTCCGGCCCTTCTCCGCGCACCAGTGCAACAATGGTATCCCGCAGGGTCTTGACCAGATCCTCTGCCTTTTCTGCGGCCTGTGCCATGACGTTCAACTTCCTTTTGTGCCGGGGACCAGAGCTTTGGCCCGCCCGGCTGTGTTTTTCCGGCCCATATGCAAACCGGAATGAATCTGATGCGCTTTATATAGACACCGAAACGATTTTTTAAAGCGCTGTCACAAAAAAATATTACGCCAGAGTGGTCTGTAAAAACCCTAACTCTTTTGCGTCCGATTCGTTCCACAAAGAGAACGGATTACACGAAAAAGTGCACGAATTCCGGGAGTATCCCCGCCTTCTGGCCGTCCGGGTCTGCTGGAATCATTCCAGGCATAACTATCGATATGCACCCAGCGCTGGTCTGGTTTTACAAAATGTTCCAAAAACAGCGCGGCTGTAACAGCTCCTGCCATGGGCCGGGAGGCAATATTGTTCAGGTCCGCCACCGTGCTTTTAAGCCAGCCTGCATAACCCTGCCAGAGCGGCAGACGCCACAGGGGGTCGGCCTCGTGCTCTGCCGCCTCCGCGAACAGCATGGCCGTGGAGTCGTTGTTGCAGAACAGGGCAGGCAGGTCTGGCCCCAGCGCCACGCGGGCAGCGCCTGTAAGGGTTGCCACATCCACCAGCAGGTCTGGCGCGCTCTCACCTGCCTCGTGCAGCAGGTCACTCAGCACCAGCCGCCCTTCGGCATCGGTATTGCCAATTTCCACCGTTAAGCCCGAGCGGCTCCGGATAACGTCCAGCGGGCGCATGGCATGGCCGGATACGCTGTTTTCCACACATCCCAGCCGCAGTTCCAGCCGCACGGGCAGGTCCTGCGCCATAACCAGATAAGCCAGCGCCAGCACGGTCGCTGCCCCGCCCATATCCTTTTTCATGCGCAGCATGCCGCTGGAGGGTTTGATGTCATACCCCCCGCTATCAAAGCACACACCTTTACCAACAAGGGAGATCAGCGGTGCATCCTTGCCGGCGTGTGTGCCGTGCCAGCGGGCCACGACCACTCTGGGCCCACGCTGCGAACCATTACCCACATGCGCCAGCAGCGGATAAGCCTCGTCCAGCGCTGTGCCCTTGATGACCTCGACCTCTGCCCCAAGCGGGCGGAGTGCCGTCTTGGCCTCCCGTGCGAGCTCGGATGGCCCCAGCAGGTTGGCAGGGGTATTGATCAGGTCACGCGCAAAGCAGATAGCCCGTGCCATCTGCGCGGCCAGCCCCTTGCGCTCGGTCGCCGTCACCACAAGCCGGGGCTGCTCCCCCTGCTCTTCGGTTTTCAGGCTGTAGCGGTATGCGCCCAGAGAAAAGCCCAGAATAACATCATCCCGCGCCACATCATCTGGTGTCTGCACGGTCCAGTCCCCTGCGGGCAGGTCCTGTGCCAGCTTGCCGAATATAAACGGGTCGCGCGGCGTGGTCTTTTTTTCAGGCAGGCCAAAAAGCGCCTGCACCTTGCCCCCGGGACCGGGCACCAGCACAAGCTGGCCTGCCCGCGCGACAAAGCCGCAGCTTTGGGCAAAGCTGACCGCCGCCTCCCCTGCCAATGCCACCCATGTCTCTCGCTCACAGGCCCGCACGGCATAAACGGTGCACAGAGTCTTCCGCCTGCGCGCAACGCTCAGACAGTCCAGATCATGAATAGGCATGGCATTCCTCCTTCTGCCCGCACCCTGCGCCTCCCTTTTGCATGATGCAACGGGGGAGGCTGCACGCATTGCCGACTTGCTTTTCAGGCGCGGGCAGCGGACCATACACGGCATGAAGGTTCCCCCCCGCCAGATGGCTCTTGCCCTGCACGCAGCCCAGTGCGCAGATCAGGCTCCGGTCCGTGCCATTCTGGGCCCGACCAACACCGGCAAAACACATCTGGCGCTAGAGCGGATGCTGGCACACGCGTCCGGTGTCATCGGTTTTCCGCTCAGGCTGCTAGCGCGCGAGAACTATGACCGCATGGTGCGGCTTAAAGGGGTTCGCTCGGTTGCGCTGATTACGGGGGAGGAGAAAATCATTCCTCCGCAGGCGCGCTGGTTCTCCTGCACGGTTGAGGCCATGCCCATGCACCGCCCGGTGGACTTTGTGGCGGTGGACGAAATCCAGCTTTGTGCCGACCCCGAGCGTGGCCATATTTTTACCGACCGCCTGCTCAACGCTCGCGGCCGGTCCGAAACCCTGTTCCTTGGAGCGAACACCATTGCCCCGCTCATGCGCAGCCTGATCCGCGACATTAGCATTGAAACCCGCCCGCGCCTGTCCAGCCTGAGCCATACTGGCCACACCCGCCTGTCGCGCCTGCCGCCCCGCACGGCCATTGTCGCTTTTTCCATGGCCGAAGTGTACGCCATTGCCGAACTGATCCGGCGCAAAAGGGGTGGGTGTGCGGTGGTCATGGGCCAGCTCTCCCCCCGCACCCGCAACGCGCAGGTCGCACTGTACCAGAACCGCGAGGTGGATTATCTGGTCGCCACCGATGCCATTGGCATGGGGCTGAACATGACAATCGACCATGTTGCCTTTGCGGGCCTGTCCAAATTTGACGGACAGCGCCACCGCATGCTGGCTCCGGCGGAAATCGCCCAGATTGCCGGGCGCGCAGGCCGTGGCACGCGCGATGGCACATTTGGCACCACCGGGGAGTGCCCCCCTCTGCCAGAGGCCATGGCCGAGGCCGTGGAAACCCACAAGTTTGAGCCTCTTCCCTTTTTGTGGTGGCGTAGCAGCAAGCTCGATTTTACCTCCCCGCAAGCCCTGTATGCCAGCCTGTGCCAGAAGACCCCACACCCCAAGCTGCGCCCTGCCGAACCCGCAGCCGACATGCAGACGCTTAGCGCACTTATGCAAACCCCTGCCGTGCGCACACTGGCCACAACCACCGCACACACCCGCCTGCTGTGGGAAATCTGCCAGATACCGGATTTTCGCAAACTGGGACTGGACAGCCATATCCGCCTATGTGGCCAGTTGTTTAGCATTCTGGCCAAAGACGGGCAGTTGCCTTCCAGCTGGCTCAAAGGGCGCCTCGCCAGTCTGGAGCATACCGGTGGCGAGATAGAAGACCTGATGCACCGCCTGATGGGTATTCGCACATGGTCCTATGTTGCAGCCCACCCCGACTGGGTGGAAAACGCCCAACACTGGCAGCGCCATACCCGCATGCTCGAAGACACACTCTCCGATGCCCTGCATGAGCGGCTGGCCAGCCGGTTTGTGGACAAACGCGCCGCCAGTCTGGCCCGCAGGCTGGAAGAGGCAGATGGAGCCCCCCTGCTGTGCGCCATTAACAAGGCTGGGGAAGTGCGTGTGGAAGGGCATGACGTAGGGCATATGCGCGGCTTTGCCTTTGTGCCCGACCCCGAAGCCGCACGCTCTGATCAAGCTCTTATTCTCAAAGCCGCACGGCGTGCTGCCCGGAGTGAGATCCCCCGGCTTGTTGCCCGTTTTCTGCAAGCCCCGGAGAGCGAGATCACGCTGGACAACCAGACAGGCCACATCCTGTGGCGTGAGGAGCCAATCGCCCATTTACGCAAAGGCCCGTCGGTCCTGCACCCGGTGATCCATATTGATGATGCGGAGTTTCTGGAAGCCACCCATAAAGCCAGAATACGCGAGCGGCTGACACAATTTATGGCCTCGGTCCTTGCCCACACCCTTGGCCCGCTCTTCCGTGCGGAGCAAGCTGTGGCAGACCACCCCCTGCTCCGCGGCATTGTGCATGCTGTTACCGAAAATGGCGGCGTTGCCACCCTGCCCGCACCGCCTGTTCTTCCCCCGGCGGAAGCACTGCTGCTCCGGCGGCAGGCCATTCGGCTCCATGGCACGCTGGCTTTCTGCTCGCCATTGCTCAAGCCCCATGCCATGGCGCTCCGCAGCCTGCTGCTCCGCATCCACACGGGCCAGTCCATAACGCTGCCTTTGCCCGGTGGTGCGGTTTCCGTGCGTCTGAGCGCACCACTAGCCCCCCCGGCACAGGCACTGCTGGCCAGCCTTGGCTGGCTGCTCAGCCACAACACGCTGGTTCGACTCGATATTGCAGCCAGCCTCATGCAGGATATGCGGGTTTTGTGTGCCCGCACCCCCAAACCTTTGCCGCTCTCTCTGGCATCCCGCCTGGGGATCAGCAAAAAAGAGCTGCCCCATGTGCTCAAAGGGTTAGGAATCCGCCTGCAACCTCCCGCCCCCTTACCGCCACGTTATGCGGGGCCACCGGCACCTTTTATGGTTTTACCAACACGTCACGCAGAAAAAAGAAAACAGCGGTCCAGCCGTCCAAAACACGGGGCACATCTACAAAGTGCCCAAAATAACAGTCCTTTTGCCATTCTGCGCACGTTACGGAGCCAAATGTAGGAGCAGCCCTGCGGGCATTGAAGTGCCCCCTTTCGTCCAAGCGGGTTGCCATAGTGCAAAAAGCCCATCATATCTGCGCCATCCTTGGTGGCACGACCGGCTGGTTGGCCATCTGACCCCACGCGGCGAGCCCCACTCGACCGCCAGATAATTTCGGAGATGGCAATGACCTACGTGGTCACTGAAAACTGCATCCGCTGCAAATTCATGGACTGTGTGGAAGTCTGCCCCGTTGACTGCTTCTACGCCGGTGAAAACTTTCTGGTTATCAACCCGGATGAATGCATTGACTGCGGCGTATGCGAACCTGAATGCCCGGCCGAAGCCATTTTCCCCGACAGCGACGACCGGTCAGCAGCGTGGGCGGAAATCAACACAAAATATGCCAGCCAGTGGCCCAACATTACACGCAAGGGCACCCCACCGGCTGATGCGCAGGAATGGAAAGACAAGCCCAACAAGGCTGACCTTCTTTCCCCCGAACCGCACAAGGACTGAAACCCCACCTGACTTAAGGGGTTTTACCAACAAAAAGGCACCGGTTTTCCGGTGCCTTTTTTGTTGGGCGCAGTACAACCTTCGCAAAGGGTAACAGGCGGTGCAACGCGCAGCGCCCCAGCATTGCCCGGCAGCAGGCCAATAAAAAACCCCGGAGCCTGAGCCCCGGGGTTTTTTATTGCTGACCGCCGCCCTGACCTAAGCCAGAGCAGCGAAGCGCCATGATATCAGCGAGACATCATGTTCATGGACGTGTTCGCCATGACAAAGACCGTGCCGACAATAAGGATGGACACGAAAGCAACGGTGAAAACAAACGCAATGTTGTTCCAACGTGCTTCAGAACCACCACCCATGTGCAGGAAGTAGTGCAGGTGCACCAGAACCTGAACAAGTGCCAGAACAGAAAGCACCGCCAGCGTGCCGGTTGGCGCAAGGCTGTGGCTCATGACCACACCAAACGACAGAACCGTCAGGATAACAGCAAGAACAAAGCCGATAAGGTACGAAGATACGCTACCGTGGCTCTCGCCCGAGGAGGATGTGTTCGGATTGCTCATCAGATCATGCTCGCCAGATAGACATAGGTGAAAACACAGATCCAGACGATATCCAGGAAGTGCCAGAACAGGCTCAGGCAGGTGAGCTTGTTCATCATGCGTTCCGGAATTTCAGTTGTCCCCATCAGCTGAACCATCAGGGTAACAATCCAGATCAGACCACACGTCACGTGCAGACCGTGGGTGGAAACCAGCGTGAAGAACGCAGACAGGAATGCACTGCGATCGGGGCCAGCACCATCCGCGATCATGTGCGCGAATTCACGCACTTCCAGACCAACGAACCCAAGACCCAGCAGGAATGTGACGCCAAGCCACATGATAACCGAGCTGATCTGGGTCTTATGGGCGGCAATCATGCCAAACCCATAAGTAATGGAAGAGAGAAGCAGGAGGGCTGTTTCCAGCCCAAGCCCACCAAACTCGAACAGTTCGTGCGGGGTTGGCCCACCGTTGAACTGGTTACGCAGGACTGCAAACGTGGCAAACAGGGAGCCAAAGATAATGCAGTCCGTCATCAGATAGACCCAGAACCCGAACACCACCGTATTTTCGTGGTGATGTTCGTCGTGGCCTGCGGTCGGAACAGTTGTGTTCTGTGCCATTATTCTGCTGCCTGTGCCATCAGTTTACGGGTGTGCTCGTTTTCGATCCGGGCAACCTCTTCGGCAGGGATATAGTAGTCAATATCCTTGTTAGCGCTGCGTGCAATGATCGTAGCGATCACACCCACAAGGCCAATGGCTGCCAGCCACCAGATGTACCACACGGCGGCGAAACCGAAGATCAGGGCAAAAGCACCAGCCGAAATACCAGCTGCCGTGTTTTTCGGCATATGGATTGCTTCGTACTGACCGCCAGCCTGACGGGTATCAATGCCGTTTTCCTTGTCGTGCATATAAGCGTCAAGCGAGCTGACATGCGGGACAATGGCGTAGTTATACACCGGCGGAGGAGAGGAAGTGGACCATTCCAGCGTACGGCCGTTCCAGGGATCGCCCGTGAAGTCACGGTTTTCAGGCTTGTTGCAGTCGCGGATGGAGACAAAAATCTGCATCAGCTGGCAAACAACACCGAACAGGATGAGCACTGCGCCAACTTCAGCGATCAGCATCCAGGGATGCCAGGCCGGGTTGTCATAGTGGTTCATACGGCGGGTCATGCCTTCGAAGCCGAGAACATACAGCGGCATAAAGGCAAAGAAGAAGCCAACGAGCCAGAACCAGAAGGCGCGGATGCCCCAAGCTTCGTTCATTTTGAAGCCAAGAACCTTCGGAGCCCAGAAGTTCATGCCACAGACGTAACCGAAGTACACACCACCGATAATCACGTTATGGAAGTGAGCAATCAGGAACAGACTGTTGTGCAGCACAAAGTCGGAACCGGGGATGGCCATCATAACACCGGTCATACCACCGATGGTGAACACCACCATGAAGCCAACAGCCCAATACATGCAAGCATGGTACTGGATGCGACCTTTATACATGGTGAACAGCCAGTTGAAGAGCTTAACACCGGTCGGGATGGAGATGATCATGGTTGCGATGCCGAAGAAGGCATTCACGTCCGGACCAGCGCCCATGGTGAAGAAGTGATGCACCCACACAAGGAAGGACAGCACCATGATGGAGCAGGTTGCATAGACCATGGTCTTGTAACCGAAGAGCGGCTTGCCGGAGAAGGCAGGCACAACTTCGGAGAACACACCAAAGGCAGGCAGAACAAGAATGTAAACTTCCGGATGGCCCCAAGCCCAGATCAGGTTCAGGTACAGCATCTGGTTGCCGCCACCATCATTGGTGAAGAAGTGCATACCGAAGTAACGGTCCAGACCCAGCAGGGCGACAGCAACCGTCAGCACGGGGAAGGTTGCCATGATCAGGATGGAAGAGCAGAAAGCCGTCCACGTGAACACGGGCATCTTCAGCCAGGTCATGCCTGGAGCGCGCATCTTAACAATGGTGACAAAGAAGTTCACACCGGTCAGCAGCGTGCCAACACCAGAGATCTGGATTGCCCAGATATAGTAGTCAACACCCACGCCAGGGCTGAACTGCATTTCGGACAGCGGGGGATAAGCCAGCCAGCCGCACTGCGAGAACTCACCAATGAACAGGGATATGTTCACCAGCATGAACGCAACAGCCGTCATCCAGAAGCTCAGGTTGTTCAGGAACGGGTAAGCCACGTCACGTGCGCCAATCTGCAGCGGCACAATGAAGTTGAACAGACCGGTCATGAACGCCATGGCTAGGAAGAAGATCATGATCGTCCCGTGAGCGGAGAAGATCTGGTCATAGTGATGCGGGGGCAGATAACCGGGGTTACCCGCATAAGCCAGCGCAAGCTGGGTACGCATCATGATGGCGTCCGCAAAACCGCGGGCCAGAGCAACCAGCGCCAGTACAATGTACATGACAGCCAGACGCTTGTGATCGACAGAGGTAAACCACTCTTTCCAGAGGTAGCCCCACTTGCCGTAATAGGTAATCAGTCCCAGTACCGCGACACCGACAATGAGAACGCCGATGAACGTACCTACTAGGATCGGCACATCCAACGGGATGGCCGAAAGCGATAGTCTCCCTAGCATAGATCCTATTCCTTCATATTCATGTCGGACATCGCGGACTGCTGCACCTGAATCATTTTGCCAGTGCTTTTGTCCATGACCATGCCGTTGTTGTATTTGGCAACGATCGTGTTGAACATGCCGGGTTCAACATGCGCGAAATATTCGACGGGGTTCGCTTCGCTCGGTGCAGCCAGTTTAGGATAGGTCTGGCTATCCAGCTGTTCGGAAGATGCACGCACCTTTTCGACCCAAGCATTGAACTCGTCATTGCTCATGGCCAGGGCATGGAAGTGCATGTCCGAGAAACCACGCCCACTGTAGTTGGCGGATTCACCCATGTAATCGCCCGGCTCGCTTGCCAGCAGATGAAGCTGGGTCTGCATGCCTGCCATTGCATAAATCATGGAACCAAGACGCGGGATGAAGAACGAGTTCATCACGGAATCAGAGGTGATGTCGAAATCAACAGGCGTATTGACCGGCATAGCCAGCTGATTAACTGTTGCAATTCCCTGTTCGGGGTAAATGAACAGCCATTTCCAATCCTGCGCCACAACCTGAACATGCAGCGGCTTGGTATTGGCTTCTGCCTCAAGCGGCTTGTAGGGGTCCAGAGAATGACAGGTCTGGTAGGTGATCACTGCCAGAAACAGAATAATCAGAGACGGAACGCCCCAGATCACCACTTCAATCTTGTTGGAATGGCTCCATTTCGGCAGATATTCGGCACTCGTGTTGGACTGGCGATACTGCCAAGCAAACCAGAGTGTCAGAATAATGGTCGGAACCACTACGATCAGCATTGCGATCACAGAGGTGGTAATAAGAGTTTTAACCCCCTCTCCCACCGGGCCTTTCGGGTCCAGAACGTCTAGTTCGCACCCGGCAAGCAGCAACGCTGACGATAGGCCGCCCAATCGCGCCGTTCTCGCCAGTAACTTGTTTTTCATCGCACGCCTCTTGGTTCTGACATCAACTTAGCCTCACAAAGACTTTTGCCCTGCTGCCACAGAAGCCTGACAACAGCAAGAAAAACCGCGTCCCGGCATGGGGAGCCCTTTCTGTTCCGCACCAGCAACACATTCTGGCCATCCAAGATGAATACCCCGAATATGTTGCTTACGGCGCAGCCCCCCATGCACGGCGGAAACGCATTGCGCCTACTTTATTCCTTACGCGGGGATTCTCAAACGTCAGAAAAGTTCCATCTGCCTTTCGTCACAATCAGTTAGCCGCTGTGAGCATGGCTTTTGCCTACTTTTGAGGCGGCTGGATGACCCAAATAGCATATCACGGAATGTTTCATAATATTTCAAAAAATTCAATAATGGCAAAATTTAGTCTGAAATTTCATATTGTTAGAGAGCACACAAAATCTCACATCCCTGTTACAACTTAAAGAATTGAAATCAGGACCATTTTTGCACCCATTCTTGATTTTCATGCCATCATTCGGACCAAGCATAACTGCCCATACAAAAAAACCCGGCCATAACTGGCCGGGCTTTCCTCTGGCAGGACCAAGAGTGCTGCTCTGGAGCTCTCAGTCGCTGGAATTGCGGACACCCATGAACTGCAGCAGGAACTGAAAGAGGTTGATGAAGTTCAGGTACAGGCTCAGCGCATCATAAACACTGCGCTTGGCGGTCATTTCCGGGCCTTCATATGCGGCAAACTGCGGGTAGGTAACCCGAATCCGCTGGGCATCAAACGCGCTGAACGCCGTGAAAACGAGCACACCCGCAATGCTGTAGAGGTAATACACAGTCGGGCTTTTGAGGAAGAGGTTGACCAGAGCGGCAATGACCAGCCCAAACAGCCCCATCATCAGGAACGACCCGAACTGCATGAGGTTAGCCTTGGTCACGTAACCCCACAGGGAGGTCGCGCCAAACATGCACGCCGTTACCAGAAACACGCGGACAATGGAGGTCCCGGTATAGATAACGAACACACTGGCCAGACTGGCCCCCATAGCCGTACAGAACGCCCAGAACAGCGCTTGCGCCCCCTGAAGAGACAGCCGGTTGATCCCGAACGACATGACCAGCACAAACGCCAGCGGGGAGAGCATGGCCAGATCACCCAGCAGAGTGGGGCGCGGCAATGGACCCGCAGCAGTCAGGTAGATCTGAAAAAACAGGTCGCTCAGACCGGTATTGGCAATGACGTACGCCACAATCCCGGTCAGCAGAAGGCCAGATGCCATCCAGTTATAAACACGCAGCATATAGCTACGCAGACCAGCGTCCAGACTGGCCTGATCGTTCCAGCCTGACGCTGATGCGGGGGAACGGTAGTCGTTACTAAACGACATGGTTTTCTACACTCCTTACCCAGACAAGCTGGCTTTGCTTTATACTTGTGGCTGCCCTGCCTTTCCGTCAAGGGTATCACACGTCATATAATATAAGGCCGGCCGACAATCTGTTCGGGTCACGGCCTGCTTCCTCCCGCACCCTGTCACAAGGCCCGGATATGCACCTTATTGCCGGTCTTCCGCTCCCGGTGGAGATGCGCCTTTTCCTCCATGGTTTTCAGGACTTCTTTCCCTCTCGGGAGTGGAAGCCCATGCCACTGCTTTACCTGCCCCTTGTGTCCTTCGGGCGCATGCAGCCGCAGGTCTGGGAGGAACTGGACCAGACCCTGTACACGCTCCACCTGCCTGCCCCGGCAACGCTCCGGCATACGGGTTTTGGCGTGAGTCTGAAACGGAACCGAATCATGCTGGAGGCCACTGTAGAAGCCTCTGTTATAGATCACCTTTCCGTGAAAATCAGGAACCAGGCGCGGCTGGCTGGCGTCTCCTCGACACACTCCCTCCTCCCCTCGGGCGTTGCCCTGGCAGACATTACCGATGTGGACCCGAATGTGTGCAATTTATGGCTTGCAACCCACCGCCATCTCTTTGCCCAGACAGAAGAAGTTTGCGAATTCACCGTGTTCAAGACTGGAAAAAACCGTGAAAACCCTTTTTGGGAGGTGATGGCGGAATACCAGTTTGCTGATGGCTTCCCACACACCTCCAATTTGTTATAACATGATCTTTCCGCAGTTCCGTTCCCGCTCCTGCATGCGCCGGAACCGACCTTTTGCACCCCTGATCTCTACAAGGAACGAATACGTGGGGATGCAGCTATTCTCTTGGCGTGATTGACATACAGCGCCCGCCTTGGCTGATGTGTGAGAAACCGGATTTCCGGCTCTATTTTTCCTCATCTTGATACACAGTCGAGGACATGAACGCATGACCCGCCCCGCCTCCGCCAAGAGACGTTCGCTGCTAGGAATTCTCGCGGCTGGAACAATCTGTGCCGCTGCCCTACCTTACGCAGCAGCCCCTGCCCGCGCCGACAGTCAGGGTGACACGGGACAAGCCATCATCCATGCCGATGAGCACCCCGAGAACTGGCTGTCCTATGGACGCACCTACTCTGAACAGCGCTACAGCCCGCTGGATCAGATCAACCGCTCCAACGTTGGTAACCTGAAGCTGGCCTGGTACTACAATCTGGACAGCAACCGCGGTCAGGAAGGCACGCCTCTGATTGTGGACGGCATTATGTATGCCACGACCAACTGGTCCAAAATGAAAGCCCTTGATGCGGCAACCGGCAAGCTGCTGTGGGAATACGACCCCAAGGTGCCCGGCAACATTGCCGACAAGGGCTGCTGTGACACGGTTAACCGTGGCGCTGGCTACTGGAACGGCAAGGTCTATTTTGGCACGTTCGATGGCCGCCTGATTGCGCTGGATGCCAAAACCGGCAAAAAAGCGTGGGAAATCAACACCATTCCTGCCGATGCCTCTCTGGGCAAGCAGCGCTCCTATACGGTTGACGGCGCTGTGCGCATTGCCAAGGGCCTTGTCCTTATCGGCAACGGTGGCGCAGAATTTGGTGCCCGCGGCTTTGTCTCCGCTTTTGATGCGGAAACCGGCAAGCTGAAATGGCGCTTCTACACGGTTCCGAACAACAAGAACGAACCCGACCACGCTGCGTCGGATAATGTTCTGATGACCAAAGCCTACCGGACATGGGGCCCCAACGGGGCATGGGTCCGTCAGGGCGGTGGTGGCACCGTGTGGGACTCCATTGTGTATGACCCCGTGTCCGATCTGGTCTATCTGGCTGTCGGTAACGGTTCCCCCTGGAACTACAAATACCGCTCCGAAGGCGTTGGCAACAACCTGTTCCTTGGCAGCATTGTCGCCGTCAAGCCAGAAACGGGTGAATATGTCTGGCACTTCCAGGCCACCACCATGGACCAGTGGGACTACACCTCTGTCCAGCAGGTCATGACCCTTGATGTGCCGATCAATGGTGAAATGCGCCACGTTGTGGTGCAGGCTCCCAAAAACGGCTTCTTCTACATGCTCGATGCCAAGACGGGTGAATTCCTGGCTGGCAAGAACTACGTGTACGAAAACTGGGCCAGTGGTCTGGACCCGCTGACGGGCCGCCCGATCTACAAGCCTGAAGGCCTGTGGACCCTGAACGGCAACTTCTGGTACGGTATTCCCGGCCCGCTGGGCGCCCATAACTTCATGGCCATGGCGTACAGCCCCAAGACCCATCTGGTCTATCTACCTGCACACCAGATTCCATTTGGTTACCAGAACCAGGCTGGCGGCTTCAAACCCCACCCCGATGCCTGGAACCTTGGTCTGGACATGACCAAAACCGGTCTGCCTGACTCGGCCGATGCCCGCTCCGCTTACCTGAAGGACCTCAAGGGCGAGCTGCTGGCATGGGATCCCGTGAAAATGGAAACCGTGTGGAAGATCGACCACAAAGGCCCATGGAACGGTGGCGTTCTGGCAACGGGCGGCGATCTGCTGTTCCAGGGCTTGGCCAACGGTGAATTCCACGCCTACGACGCAACCAACGGTGCCGATCTTTACAAGTTTGACGCACAGAGCGGCATTATTGCTCCGCCCGTGACCTACAGCGTAAACGGCAAGCAGTATGTTGCAGTTGAAGTGGGCTGGGGTGGCATCTACCCGATCTCCATGGGTGCCATGGGCCGTACGTCGGGCTGGACCGTCAACCACTCCTACGTGGCCGTGTTCTCGCTCGATGGCAAAGCCCAGCTGCCTGCCATGAACGAACTGGGCTTCCTGCCCGTCAAGCCGCCTGCGGAATATGACACCAAGGAAGCTGCCAAGGGCTACTTCCAGTACCAGACCTACTGCCAGACCTGCCACGGCGACAACGGCGAAGGTTCGGGCGTTCTCCCTGACCTGCGTTGGTCCGGTGCCATCCGCCATGACGATGCATTCTACAACGTTGTGGGCCGTGGTGCGCTGACCGCTTACGGCATGGACCGTTTTGACACGAGCATGAAGCCTGAAGAAATCGAATCCATTCGTCAGTACCTCATCAAGAGGGCGAACGAGACCTATCAGCGCGAAGTGGATGCCCGAAAGAACGCTCAGGGAGTTCCTCAGACCCCTGTCGTGGGCATTACGCCCCAATAAAGCGGCAGTCATAACGTCATTCGGTACACAAGCGATACAGTGGTAAAAATGATGATGAACAGACTAAAAGCCGCTCTTGGAGCGGTCACTGTCGGGCTTCTGGCAGGAACCTCCCTGGCACATGCGCAGGGAGCGGATGAAGACCTGATCAAAAAGGGCGAATATGTCGCCCGTCTTGGTGACTGTGTGGCTTGCCACACAGCACTGAATGGTCAGAAATTTGCAGGTGGGCTGGCAATCAAAACCCCCATCGGCATGATCTACTCGACCAACATTACGCCAGACCCCACCTACGGGATTGGCACCTACACGTTGCAGGAGTTCGATGAAGCCGTGCGCCATGGCATCCGCAAGGATGGCAGCACGCTTTATCCGGCCATGCCTTACCCGGCCTTCTCCCGCATGACGCAGGACGATGTGAAGTCGCTCTACGCCTACTTCATGCACGGCGTGCAGCCTGTTGCCCAGAAGAACCGTGAGGCAGGCATTAGCTGGCCTCTGTCCATGCGCTGGCCGCTGGCCATCTGGCGCTCCATGTTTGCGCCCACACCCAAGGACTTTACGCCTGCTCCGGGCACGGATGCAGACATCGCCCGTGGTGAATACCTAGTAACGGGTGCAGGGCATTGCGGCATGTGCCATACGCCGCGCGGCTTTGCCATGCAGGAAAAGGCTCTGGATGCCTCTGGTGGTCCGGACTTCCTTGGCGGTGGCGCTCCGATCGACAACTGGATTGCGCCCACACTGCGCAACGACCCGGTTGTGGGTCTGGGTCGCTGGTCTGAAGAGGACATCTTCCTGTTCCTCAAATCCGGCCGTACCGACCACTCCGCAGTCTTTGGCGGCATGGCCGACGTGGTTGGCTGGAGCACCCAGTACTTCACGGACTCCGACCTGCACGCCATTGCAAAATACCTGAAGGCCCTGCCTCCGGTTCCGCCGTCACGGGGGGATTACACGTACGATCCGTCCACGGCTCAGGCTCTGGATTCTGGCAACACGGCCAACAACCCGGGCGCACGGGTTTATGTTGAGCAGTGCGCAGCCTGCCATCGTAACGATGGTGGTGGTGTAGCCCGGATGTTCCCCCCGCTGGCTGGCAACCCGGTTGTTGTTGGGGATGACCCGACCTCCATTGCCCATATTGTTATGGCTGGTGGTGTTCTGCCGCCCACCAACTGGGCACCTTCCGCCGTTGCCATGCCGGACTACAAGAGCGTTCTGTCCGACCAGCAGATGGCTGATGTGGTCAACTTTGTCCGCTCCGCCTGGGGTAACAAGGCTCCGGCTAACGTGACGGCTGCTGATGTCCAGAAACTCCGTCTGGACCACGCTCCGATCCCGACCACCGGCTGGGCTGACCCCACGTCCGCTACGGCAACCTGGGGCCTGTTCATGCCGCAGCCCTACGGCGCTGGCTGGACCTTTGCTCCGCAGACCCATAACGGGGTGGACGCAGAACAGTAAGGTCTAACCAACCTTACCTCTGCCCCTCACCAGATGGGCTGGATTACAAAAAACACCGCAGTGGCAACGCTGCGGTGTTTTTTATGGCGTGAAGCCAACATTACCAAACTACCCGTAAGCCACCTGCCACAACATAAGGCAGAACGGCTTGGCTCTTTCTCCTATGCCCTTGCAGGTCTGCCGTCAGATGTGCGGAGTAAAGCACCAGCCCCAAGCAGGGTTGCTACAGCCACACTGGCACTGGCACTGGCACTGGCACTGGCACTGGCACTGGCACTGGCACTGGCA
>NZ_JOPD01000017.1:0-145528 GCF_002153575.1 Acetobacter sp. DsW_54 | reverse complement strand
TTGGCGCCCCCCCCCCCCCGCCGTATTGCTTTGCTGGAACAGATCGGGCTTGTGCCCGACCGCGTTCTGCCTGCCAATATTGACGAAACACCCGCAAAGGGTGAAACGCCAAGGGCCTATGCCCAGCGCGTGGCAACCGAAAAAGCCAGATGCGTTGCCGCAACGCTGGAAGACCCTGCTCTGGTACTGGCAGCCGATACGGTGGTGGCCCTTGGCCGGCGTATTCTGCCCAAGGCCGAAGACCGGGAGAGTGCACGCTTCTGCCTGGAGCGTCTCTCTGGCAGGCGGCACACCGTGCTGACCTGCGTTGTGGTTGCCCCCACAGCCAGCTGGCCCCTTGGGCGGCATGGCACACGGCTGGTGGAAACCGCCGTAACATTCTCACGCCTGACACCCTACCAGATTGATGCCCTGCTGGATGCGGGGGACTGGTCTGGCAAAGCGGGCGGATATGCCCTGCAAGGCCATGCGGCTGGTTTTATCCGGGCTCTGTCCGGGAGTGCCTCGGGCGTTATTGGCCTCCCCTTGTTTGAAACAGGCCAACTCCTGCGCGGGCAACCCGGTGGCTGGCTAGCGTGAGCCTGTTCCTGCGCATTGCCACCTTCCCCGGCGAAATGCGCATTGCCGTTACCAAAAACGACACGTTGCTGGATTTTGCGCTTTGGCGCCACGCTGCCCCGGACATGGTGGGCAGCGTGTACCACGCCCGCATAGAAGCCCTGACCCCAGCCATGGGGGGCGCTTTTGTTGCACTTGGTGGTAACCAGAGCGGTTTTTTACCCTTGCAGAACAACGCCCCTAAACTAACGGAGGGGCAGGCCGTCACGGTGGAGGTCAGCCGTGCAGCGCAGGGTGGCAAGGGCCTGCGCCTGCGCCTGCTGGCCGCTGACATAGCCTCAGAGCAAAAGGGGCTTGTAACCCCCGGCCCCACACCACTGGCCCGGCTGGCAGCTTTGTGGTCTACCGCCACTGTAGTGGTGGACAGCCCGGCAGCCGCAGCCCTTATCCCACCCGCACTCCGTGACCGGCGTGAACCGGGCTTTGCCCCCTACCCCGACTCCATAGCCGCAGCCTGTGATGCGCTGGAGGAACCGCTTGTTGCCCTACCCGGTGGTATGGAAGCAACCATAACCCCCACCCCTGCCCTGATCGCGATTGATATGGACGCGCCCCCCGCACAAACGGGCCGTACCAAACAGACCGCGCAATTTGCTGCCAACCGCGATGCCCTGCCCGCACTTATGCGCCAGATCCGGCTACGCAACCTGTCTGGTGCCATTCTGATAGACCCGGCGGGCCTTGCCACCCGCAAGCGCCAGGCCTTGCTGGAGCCGGTTAATGCCGCGCTCAAGCCAGACCCGCTTAACCCGCGCTGCCTGGGCATTACTGCCCTCGGGCTGATAGAAATTGTGCGTGCCCGGATTTACCCTTCCCTGCCCGAGCTGCTGAACAGCCCGCACGGCCGCGCGCTGAGGGTGCTCCGGCATATTCTGATGCATGCCCCCCAGACAACGCAGATAACGGGTGGAGCAGGCATTATCCGCGCACTGGAGCAGGACCCCGAAGCCGTGGCCGACTGCGCACGCCAGCTTGGCCACAAACTGAGCCTGCACACAAACCACGCCCTGCCCGATTTGACATGGACTGTTCAGGAATCCTGATGAGCAAAGCCACCAAATGCCCGATCTGCGGGCAACCCAGCACCCCTGACTACCGCCCCTTCTGCTCCCGCCGTTGTGCGGATGTGGACCTTGGCCGCTGGTTTGGCGGCAACTACCGCATCCCCGGCGAACCTGTTCAGGAACCGGATGGTGAAAAACCTGAAATAAATGATGAAACATGACTTGATCTCTACAGCGAGCTGAGATAAATCCTCTCTCACGCCGCAAGGCTGCGGTGCCCAAGTAGCTCAGTTGGTAGAGCATGCGACTGAAAATCGCAGTGTCACTGGTTCGATCCCGGTCTTGGGCACCATTATAACGCAGTAAACTGCATCTCCCGTGACAATTTGATGTAATTTGTGCTTATCGCTCTTTGTGCGTGTTCGCATTTTTACACTCGCCTACAAGGGCACTGCGACAGTTGGAACAACACTGGCCCCTGTTGGCTGCCATCTCCTCACTCACTTCCAGAGCGATGGAAGCAACTTCAACAGCAAGAAGCCCAAGTGTTCGTTCAATTGTAGACACTCTTCCCGCTTGGTTGAGAGTAGCATCTGTCTGGCTTCTGCCAGGAGCTGCCCCCGATGCGGAAACTGCATCCGTAAGACTTATTCATCATTACACTGACCGGAATTGTCTGCGTGTTCGGGCTACTACATTGCAGGGCAACCCACAGGCAACAGCCTGCGCCGAGACCGCTGACTTCCCACGCTATCGCTGCCCCCAAGCCAGAAACGGCTATATTCCTATGCCCCGGAGCCACAATGCCAGCCCTCCGGCTACCCCAAGCAAAGTGCGCCCGTAATTGGCCTTCCAGTTGGCTTCATCAAATATTGCGACTGAACTCTGATACCTGATTATTTAATAAATAGTTTTTCGAAGTTTATATTGAATTATCATTCTTGGATTTTATTGATTTTATCTTTAAAATTAACAAATGACTGTATGTCGGTTTCCCAAGTTGATATTTTTTGATCATCTTCATTGGTAAACCTTAAATCTCCCAAATCAGCCTCATTAGAAATTATTTTATCCAATGGATGTTGATCAGCAAGAATCATCTTGTTTTGCAAATAAACAATATCGCCTTGCAAATAACACGGCCAAGACATAAAGAAATTAGATGTAATCGGATTACCAACAGAAACAAGGAAATAAGATTTTTTCTTCTTTAAAAGTAACTCTGCGGCATGCCGCCATTGCTTCTGGTAAGAAGCCTTATCGAAAAAAGTTGTATTCGAAAAAAAACCTCTCATTGAAATCATTGATAATTATTTTCCCCCAGTACCCGTCTTCATCATAGAAATGACCATTTTTTTCTAAAAACAGGTCAAACATGACTAGTCCTTTATCGGGTTGAGTGAAAAATCGAACACACCGGATTTCTTGTCTCGTCTGTCAGACATGGTCCATCCGCTCCCCACATTATGAGCGTCACGCCTTGTTGTAATACATTGTCTTCTATTTCAAAATTCTGTCTGTACTCAATAAATTGCATGGCAGGTTTTGTTCCACTTCCTGTGGAATATCTCCACTGATTGCGCCCCACCATACCAACCAGAGAATGCGCACAGAAGCGTGCCATCATTGCTTAAAACAACAATGGCACGTTCCATTTTTCTTCCAGAAAACTGTGTTCCGTTTGAGTGATCCAGCCCAGCCCCTGCATGTCATCCAGCATCCACGCCACGTTCCCTGCTTCTGTATGGCCATGGATATAATGTGTTTTTTCTGTAAAGCCTTCGCCACTCAAGGTTTTAAGGGTTGCGGCTTCGGGCAGGTTTAATCCTTTTTCTTCCAGCGGTGCGGCTAGGTCATGCGCAACAGTCTGCCTGTTTTCCGCATTGCGCAAAAAAATCCTGGCATCGTTCAGCGCGTTGATAATTGCTTTGCAGACATCCTGATTTTGAGACGTGCCTTGTGGTACAACAAACTGCTTTTCAATATGGCGCGGCATAACGGTTTGAGAACCACCCGCCAGAAAAGCAAGGTTTTGCAGGCAGGCTTCTGTCCCCCATGGCGGGCCTACACACCCGCCATCTATGGAGCCATTCATCAGGGCGCTGATAATATCAGGCGGGGGCATGACCTGAATTTCAATATCCTGCTCCATGTTCACCCCTATGGATAACAGGAACCGCTTGAGGATAAGAAAATGGGTTGAATACATATGCACAACAGAAAGCCTTGGACGGCGGCCGATTGTAGCACGCCATGTCTCAAAGGCCTCACGCCCTTTATCCCCCGTGGGCCACTGGCCCATCAGCGGGTTGGTGCCACGCAGTATAACGGTGTTGCCCCCATAGCTTAACGTCGCAAGGGGCTTGAGTGCTGGCATATGCCCACGCCTGCCCAAAGAGGTCATCATGGCCAGTGGCGCAAACATAATGGCTGCATCCAGTGTTTTCCAGACCAGACCATCTGCGATATTGGCCCATGAGGGAGAAACCACCAGTTCCGTCCTAAGCCCGTATTGTGCAAACAGGCCCGCATTATGGGCAAGCATAACGGGCGCACTATCAGACAGGCGCAACAACCCGATACGGAGAGGTCTGGTCATGGTGTGTCGCTTTTCTGCTGCGCGGCGAGGTACTGGGTGGCCACGGTGACAATACGCTGGGATGTTTGCATTGCCCGCCCTCGGAACCAGCGATATGCCTGTGTTTCATTTGTTTTTTCATTTTTCATGAACAGCTTTTTGGCCTGATCAATAATCCTGCGCTCTTCAATTTCCTGCTGTGCGGCACTGAGTTCCGCCCGTGTGCGCTGAAAACGCGCATAGAGCGCAATGGCTGCACGGAGCAGCGGCTTAACATCATCCGGGGGGGCATCCAGAACATTGTAGGAGCATACCCCTGTATCAAACGCGGTTTCCATAAGGTCCACATCGTCCTCATCCACAAACAGGGCAATGGGCCGTTCTAGTGCTGGAACAGACAGTGCGCGCACGCTATCCAGCGCATCACGGTCTGCGCGGGCCATGTCCACAAGCACAACATCGGGGTAGTACTGGTGTACGGCTTCTATCAGGCTCATGCCAACAGGAACGGACTGTACATCAAGCGACGGGTCCGCCCGCAGCGTATCGGACAAGGCTTTTGCCCGTCCGGGGTTTTCATCGGCAACCAGCACCTTGATGGGGGTGCGCATGGGGGATGGCGCAGGATATTTATCCATTAATAAATATCTCGCAGGTAGCGGCCCCCTCTGGTCAGCCCGGCAACATAATCATCCGCCTGGCTTGCTGGCATGGCCCCATGCCGTGCCACAATACGGCGCAATGCGGCATCCACATCACGCGCCATACGCGCCGCATCTCCACAGATATAAAGGAAAGCCCCGGCCTGCAACCAGTTCCATAGCTCTGCCCCGGCTTCCTCCATCCTGTCCTGCACATAGATCCGCTTGGGTTGATCGCGCGAAAATGCGGTATCAAGCCGTGTCAGGCACCCGGTATGCGCAAAGCGGGCCAGCTCCTCCTGATAGTAAAATCCTTCCTGAGCGTGCCGTTCGCCAAAAAACAGCCAGTTGCGCCCTGTTGCGCCAAGGGCTTCACGCTCCTGCAAAAAACCGCGGAATGGCGCAATACCCGTGCCGGGGCCGATCATGATCACATCCGTCCCGCCATCTGCGGGAAGATGGAAATGCGTTGTGGGTTGAACAAAAACCGGCACATCGGCCCCCGCGGGCAACCCGGCAAGCCAATTTGTGCACACACCGGGCCATGGGTCGTTATTCACGCCCACAGTCAGTTCCACCACCCGCCCCGACACGAGCGGGGAAGAGGCTGTGGAATAAAGCCGGGGCTGCATCCTGCGGAACAGAGCGGGCACATCCTGTGCCGCAACATCAAGGCGGGCCGCCTGCAACAGTTCGGGCAGGTAGCCGCCTTCGGTCCGGCCAAGTGCGTGCAGCATTGCCGGGTTGGGGCGTGCCAGATCAAAATGGCGCAACAGGGCATCGTGCAGCCCAACGGTGCCTGCGCCCTTTAGGGTCACGGGAGTATCCGCTGGCAGGCCCAGTGCCGCCAGAGTGGTTTTGACAACCTCCACAGCGTTGCAGGGCCATATCCCCAGCGCATCTCCGGGCTTCCAGTCCAGGCTGCTCTTGCCCAGGTCCAGGCCAATACGGCGTGTATCCTTGCTGGCAGCGCCCTGACACAAGCGTTCGTTCAGTGCAAGGCGGGCAATAACCGGCGCATCCCTTGTGCCAACTCTGGGCTCGGGCAGCGTGGTGGCGGGTGCGGCCTCCCCTCCGGCGGGTGGGGCCACTGGGGGTGTTGTGCTGTCCAGCACAGCCAGAAGCTGGCCACGCCAGACTTCTACCGTATCCTCAAAATCCGGTTCGCAATCCATGCGGTCCATGATCATACAGGCACCCAGCTCCCGCAGGCGGCCATCCAGCGCACAGCCAAACCCGCAGAAACTGGCATAGGAGGAATCCCCCAACGCCAGAACCGCGCAGGAGAGGCCTGTCAGTGCCTCCTTGCGCGCACGCAGGGTGTCCCAGAATGGGGTTGCACAATCGGGGGGATCTCCATCCCCAAAAGTGGAGACAACAAAAATCGCCTTCCCCTGCCCAAGGTCCGCATCCTTGCAGTGATCCAGACAGGCGAGTTCCACCGTATATCCAGCCTCCCGCAGCCAGACAGCCACGGTAGCGGCCAGCGCTTCCGCCCGACCAGTCTGCGATGCCCACCAAACCCGGATGCTCTGCCGCACGGCAAGAACATTCGGGGGAAGAGGCTGGGCACATGCCTCCCCCACACGGCTGAACAGGCCCGCCAGCAGGCCGTTTACATAACTCCGCGCCTCCACAGGCAGGGGGGCGGATGCGGGTACATCCGGCACCAGACCGGGTTGTGGGGGCACCATACGCAACCCTTCTAGAAAACCTTTCAGCCATATTCTGGCCTGTTCGGGCAAATCTGGCTGGAGGGCTGGATCATCAAGGGAGAAATGGCGCATCAGGGTATCAAGCGGCATAGGGGCACTTCCTTCTTCCTGACGGGGGGCTGAGGGCGGCAAGGCATCTGGCACAACCCGCTCCAGCTTAACGGCACAGAGCTTGAATCCGGGCTGGAGAGAGAGCGGGTCCACATCATCCGACGTAACCGCATTGACGGCCATGTCCGGGCCAAAGCGGTCATTCCAGTGGAATGGGGCAAAGCACTGCCCCGCCCCCACGCGCTGGCTGATTTGAACAGGCAGAACAATGTGCCCACGGCGGGACGTCACCCTGACACGATCATCCGCCTGCAACCCAAGCAACTGTGCATCCTGCACCGAAACCTCCACAAATGGGCCGGGGTTCAGGCGGTTCAGGCTGGCAACACGGCCTGTTTTGGTCAGGGTATGCCACTGGTGTTGCAGTCGGCCACTGTTGAGCACAAAGGGGAACTGCTCATCTGGCCATTCCTGCGGGCGCATCCACGGGCGCGCGTAAAAAATCGCACGCCCATCGGGGGTGGGAAAAACCGGTAGCACCTGCCCGGCCGGTACATAGCGCACCGGGTGGCGGGCCTGCGTGTCCCCCACAGGGGCAGGCCACTGCACCGGGCCCTGACGCAGGCGCTCATAGCTCACTCCGGCGCAGTCATAGCCGGTTTTGGGGTTTGTAAACCGGCTGAGTTCAGCAAACACTTCAGCGGCGGAAGTAAAGGAAAAACCCTGCTCAAACCCCATGGCGCACGCAACACGGGCTATAAGCTCCCAGTCGGCCAGTGCTTCCCCCGGTGGAGCAACCGCCTTTTGCGCCAAGGTCATGGTCCGGTCGGAATTAACCTGCACGCCATCCGCTTCTGCCCAAAGGGCGGCTGGGAGCAGACTATCGGCAAATCCTGTGGTTTCACTATCTGCAAAGGCGTCCTGCACAACCACGTAATCTGCTTTTTCCAATGCCCGGATGACATGGCCGCGATTGGCAACAGTGGCCACAGGGTTGGTGCAGATAATCCAGCAGGCTTTTATGCGGCCTTCTTCCATGGCCTCAAACATGGCAATGGCGCCATTGCCCCCCACATCCCGCAGGGTGCCGGGGGGGAGCTTCCACTGCGCCTCCACAAATGCGCGGTCTTCCGCCACCAGCGCGCTGCGCTGCCCCGGTAGCCCCGGCCCCATGTAACCCATTTCGCGCCCCCCCATGGCGTTGGGCTGGCCGGTCAGGGAAAACGGGCCGCAACCGGGCCTGCATAGCGTGCCTGTGGCAAGGTGCAGGTTGCATAGCGCATTGGTATTCCATGTTCCCGCAACGCTCTGGTTCAGCCCCATGGTCCACAGGCTCATCCAGTCCCCGGCCTGAGCAATCCAGCGGGCGGCGGTCATAATATCCGCAACAGGCAGGCCGGTTATTTCGGCAACAGTGCTGGGTGCATACTCTGCCAGAAATGCAGGCATGGCATCCCACCCACGGGTTGCCTGCGCGATAAACTGTTTGTCTATGTCTCCATTTTCAACAAGAATATGCAAGAGGCCATTCAGCAAGGCCAGGTCTGTTCCCGGGCGGATGGGCAGGTACAGGTCCGCCTTTTCCGCCGTGGCCGTTTTGCGTGGGTCCACCACAATCAGCTTGGCCCCGGCCCTTTTCCGCTCCATCAGACGCAGGAACAGGATTGGGTGGCAATCGGCCATATTGGACCCGATGACAAAAAACAGGTTGGTGGTGTCTATATCCTCATAACTGCCCGGTGGTGCGTCTGCCCCGAGCGAGAGCTTGTAGCCTGTACCTGCCGCTGCCATGCACAGGCGGGAATTGGATTCTATATACTGGCTTCCAACATACCCTTTTGCCAGTTTGTTAATGAGGTACTGTGCCTCCACAGACATCTGACCGGACACATAAAACGCAATTGCGTCCGGACCATGTGTATCCAGAATACCCCTCAACCTTGCTGCCGTTTTGCCAATAGCCTGTTCAAGCGGAACCGCCACGGCATCCACCCCACGTTGCGGGCGCAACAAGGCGGTTTTTAAACGCTCCTGCGCATATAAGGGCTTATCGCACGAACTGCCTTTTGTGCATAAACGGCCGGCATTGGCAGGGTGCGCGGCATCACCCCGCACCTTTGCAATTTTTCCATCCTTTACATCCAGAATAATCCCGCACCCTACGCCACAATACGGGCAGACAGAACGGAATGAAGTATCAGGCATGGCCACGTCAGGCTGGTGTCAGTTCAGGCGTGCCCTGCCCGGCGCGCACCCTGATCTGCACCTTGCCGTCCACCAGCCGTGCATCCCATGTGCGCAGCCGGACAGATGCATCCTCCAGACACTGGCCATCTTCCAGACGGAAGTGCTGCTTGTACAGTGGCGAGGCCACAACCCGCTGCCCCTTGATCTCCCCTATCAGCCCACGGCCAATAATATTGGCATGCGAAAACGGGTCATGGTTATCCAGCGCATACACACAGGCGGGCTCGGCCTGCGTGGCCGGAACATAGAACAGGGCAACCTGATTACCCTCGCACCATGCGACCACACCGGATTTTTCCACAAGGTCCGTTTGCGCACACAGTTCCGTCCATGCCTGCGGGCCTGCAAGGCTCCCTGCCTCGGGCAGATTGGCAGCGGGCCTGACCTGATCACGCTCGGCCACGGTGCGAATGTTGGGGTCTGGGCGGGCATCGTTTACAAATGTGCGGAAGCGCTTGAGTTTGTCCTTGTCACTCAGTGCGTCCCGCCATTCGCAATGGTAGCGGTCCACCACCAGTTGCATCTGGCGTTCCAGCTCTTCGGCAATGCCAAGGCTGTCGTTGATGATCACGTCCTTGAGGTAATCAAGCCCGCCTTCCAGATTTTCACGCCAGACAGAAGTCCGCTGGAGTTTATCGGCCGTGCGGATATAGAACATGAGAAAACGGTCTATATATTTTATCAGAGTTTCTGAATCGATGTCGGTTGCAAACAGTTCCGCATGGCGCGGCCGCATGCCGCCATTACCGCAGACATAAAGGTTCCAGCCGTTTTCTGTGGCGATAACCCCCACATCCTTGCTCTGTGCTTCCGCACATTCACGCGTGCAGCCAGAAACCGCAAACTTGAGTTTGTGGGGCGAGCGCAACCCCTTGTAGCGGTTTTCCAGATCAAGGGCCTTGCCCACACTATCCTGCACACCGTAACGGCACCATGTGCTCCCCACGCATGATTTTACGGTGCGGGTGGACTTGCCGTAAGCCTGCCCCGTTTCAAACCCTGCATCGAGCAGTTCGGTCCAGATTTCTGGCAACTGGTGCAGTTGCGCGCCAAACAGGTCGATCCTCTGCCCACCGGTAATTTTGGTGTAGAGATCATATTTTTTTGCAACCTGACCCAGCACGATCAGCTTGTCCGGTGTAATTTCTCCCCCGGCTATGCGTGGCACCACCGAGTAGGTGCCGTTCTTTTGCATATTGGCCATGAACGTGTCGTTCGTGTCCTGCAGGGGAATATACAGCGGGTCGGTTATGGGCTTGTTCCAGGCCGAAGCCAGAATGGACCCAACCGCAGGTTTGCAGATGTCGCACCCCAGACCGCCATGGCCATGCTGCTGCATCAGCTCTTCAAATGTCTGGATACCATGCACCCTGACCAGAGAATACAGCTCCTGCCGGGTATGGGAAAAATGCTCGCACAGGCTGCGATCAACCGTAATGCCACGGCTTTCCAGCTCCGTTTCAAAAACACTTTTCAAAAGGGCGGCGCACCCGCCGCACCCTGTGCTGGCTTTTGTGGTCTGCTTGAGTTCCCCCAGATCAGTGCATCCGGCATCTATTGTTGCGCAGATCGCCCCTTTGGTCACGTTATGGCATGAGCAGACCATGGCCGTATCGGGCAGAGCATCGGCCCCCAGCAGTTCCGCCCCTTCCCCACGCGGGAGAATAAGTGCTGCCGGGTCGGCCGGGGGTTTGATCGCGTTCTGCACGTACTGGAGAATGGTGTCGTAATACGAATTATCCCCCACCAGCACGGCACCCAGAACACGGGCACCATCCCCAGACAGCACAAGCCGCCTGTAGGTGCCATCTGCCTCGCCTATAAAGCGGTAGCTCCGGCTCCCCGGTGTTGCCCCGTAGGCATCGCCAATGGAGCCTACATCCACACCCTGCAACTTGAGCTTGGTGGACATGTCTGCCCCGGTAAAAGCGGCTTCCTCGCCTGCCAGAATGGACGCAACCGTGCGGGCCATGGCATAGCCGGGCGCAACCAGACCAAAAACCTGCCCCTGCCAGGAGGCACATTCCCCAACGGCAAAAATAGCTGGGTCTGACGTACGGCAGCTCTGGTCAATCACAATACCGCCGCGTGCCTCCACCTCCAGCCCGCACTCACGCCCAAGCTGGTCCTGCGCACGAATACCGGCGGAAAACACCACCATATCGGTTTCAAGGAACGTATCGTCTGCAAAAATCAGGCGGTGCCGGCAGGTCTGCCCCGGCACAATCTGCTTTGTGGCGTGGGAGGTGCGCACATCTATCCCCAATGCCTCGATCCGGCATTTGAGCGCATCCCCGCCTTCCTTATCCAACTGGGCAGACATAAGGTGCCCGCCAAGCTGGATAACGCTTGTGTGCAGGCCCAGTATTCTCAGGGCATTGGCGGCCTCCAGCCCAAGCAGACCTCCCCCGATAACCGTGCCGTGCTGAGCACCCTGTGCTGCTGCGCGGATAAGGTCCAGATCTTCCAGATTCCGGTAAACAAGCCCTGCCGTACCGGTATTTCCGGGCACCGGAGGCACAAAGGGGGTGGAGCCGGTTGCCAGAATCAGGGTTGTGTACTGCAAAGCGCCTTCTGCACTGTGTACGGTCTGTGCCTGCCGGTCTATGCTGCTCACGCGCACCCCACGATGCAGGGTAATGCCGTGTGCTGCATGAAAATCTTCCGCATGCAGGCGCAGGGCCAGCGCATCCTGCCCGGTCATGTATTCGGTCAGGTGCACACGGTCATATGCATCGTGCAGTTCCTCGCCAAATACGTGGATGGCGCAATTTTCGTGCAGGCCGTGCATGACCAGCTGTTCTGCACAGTAGTGCCCCACCATGCCATTGCCGATGATAACGATAGTGCCGGTAGTGGCCATGGTCAGTAACTCCTCGCAATTTGGGAACAGGGGGTGACAACGCAAATGCCCATATGCGCGCAAGGCTGCCCGGAAGCGTGCAACCGCCCCCGCAGGAGGCATGCACACAGGGAAGAACGCATGTTACAGAAAACAGAATGGGAAAAACGCTGCACCATTATGGAACGGTTCCTGCGTTTGCACTGTGTGCAAACACGCCTTGTTCAGGCCAAGGAGCCGCCGTTGACCCCTGAACAACTCGCCGTTAACCCGTTACCACCGCCGTTGACGGTAACTGTTATGGGATGCTTCCAATTAGTTCCTTACACGAAATAAAATAAATAGGGAACCACATATCACGCCAAAAGCTGCCCCGGCTCATGGCATACGGACCTAGAACTTGAACTCCATGGTCTGCATATAAAACATGCCGCTTTTGGCCCCGGCCTCCCGCATACCGTGGGATGAGGCAAAACCTGCAATATCGTGCGTCCATGTAAAATGCGGGGCAAAACTCCAGGCAACCTGCACCTGGGGAGAAACACCAACAAAGCCACCATGCAGGTTATTGCGCCAGGCATAGGTCTTGCCTGTTCCGTAAACGGCGTCCTGTGTGCTCTCACGCCAAAAGGCAGGCACGTGCAGCCTCAGGCGCAGGTTGGGTCTGGGGGCGGCTGTAATTAGCGGGCCAACCCCCACAAGGTTCTGGGATGTCAGGGCGAGTGTAACATCGTTATAATATGGCAATGCGACATACGGTGTTGCAAAAGTGCCAACTGCACCATTCTTGCTGTTGTAATTCCCGCCGGAAAACACATCGGCCTGAATCCCGAAAGAAGGTTTACCCAGAAGGTTTTTTGCATTCCAGCTAATACTGCCGTTAACCGCAAATGCCCGGACCGGACGGGTTTGCGCATCCTTTTGCGCGGGACGAAACTGCCCACCCTGAAAAACCCCGGTCAGATTAACATCAAACGGGCCGGCATTCCCCCATAAACGCCCGCCTATATTATCCCGGCGGGTGGAGCCTGCTTCCGTCTTGCCTGCCTGAGCAAGAGGCAGGGCCGCATTGGCACCGTTAAACAGGTAGCCAAGAAAAAACACATCGGCAAAAAGCTGGCTCTTCTGCTTCATAAAAGAAAATGATGGCAGTGCCGTGGATGTGTAGGCGCCATACATACGGGCATTGTAACTTGTGCCATCTGCAAACACATCAATCGGCTTTTTATTGGTCTGCATGAAGTCAAACAGATCAACACGAAAGGACTTCCACACCGCGTAGCCCCGCACGCCATCCCATGTCTGCTGCACGTTAGGCAGGTCACGGGCCGACTGCATGGAAACCGGCGCATCCAAAAATACCTGCCGCCCGCCAATAACCCCCATGCTCGCCCCCAGCAAATGCCCCTTTACCTCCAGAATCCCCTGCTGAAGGTCCAGCCGCTCGCGCTGTGTGCCTGCCTGATACCCGTAGTAATTGGAGCCACCGGCCACCCCCCACAAAAACTCGGCGTATGCGCGCACATGTTCACCAAGATGCAGGTCTGCACCATACATGTTGCGCAACAGCACGCGGTTGGCGTTGGTTTTGCCTGCTGTGCCCATCATGGGCTGGTTTTCAAACACATAGCGTAGCCGCTCCTCCCCGCTCAGGGAGAGCCAGATGCTGCCTGTGGTGTTCAGGCGTATGTATTTAAGGCGATTGAACCAGTCCTTGTTTCTTTTTGATACCGGAACATTTTCGAGATCGCTCCAGTCCTCGGCCCAGCGGACCTGCCCAAAGCCTGCCATTGTTCCAAAGCCGCTGGCAGCCTGCTTGCCTGCGTTGAACACCCCCCAATCCTGTGTATGGGGGATGTGCCCCGCCGCTTTTGCGGGTTTGGGCGTGTTGTTTTTCTCCACCGCCACAATGGTCTGGCGTGCAGTTGGGGCTGTATCCTGCGCGGGAGCACTGGCAGCCTGCGCCAAGGCGGGGTGTATCCCCACAGTGCCCAGCAGCACAGCCGCATGAACCGAGATTGGCCAGGTCTGAAAAAGGGCGCACCTGGGGCGCACGCGATTCTTGTTCAAGGTCACGTGTCATAATCCGTGGCTGAAAGGAAGATCAGGAAATTGCGGAAAGGCCGGTCGTGTCAGACCCATGTGCATCGGCTGGTTTGTTCCAGCTTCTGCGGCAGATGGAGACACAGACAAGAGCCACCAGAGCGATACCGGCAAAAGCCAGAAACCCCAGACTATAAGACCCCGTTGCCTGCCGTGCGGCTCCCAGAGAGGAGGCCAGATAAAACCCGCCAACCCCACCGCTCATGCCGACCAGCCCGGTCAATATGCCCACCTGCTGTGCAAAACGTGTGGGAACAAGCTGGAAAACGGCACCATTCCCCAGACCCAACACCAGCATGCCCGCAAAAAAAGCAGGGAACGCCAACCAGATCGTAGGCAGCCCAAAACCGATCAGGCCAAAAATAACGGTTGCGGCCCCATAGAGTATGCACAGCGCACGCTCACCCCCAATACGGTCTGCCAGTGCGCCACCCAGCGGGCGGATAAAGGAACCAGCAAACACTACCAGCGCGGTGCAACTCCCTGCCACTGCGGGGGAAAGGCCATACTGGTCATTAAAATAAATGGTCAGGAAGGAGGCCAGCCCAACAAAGCCGCCAAATGTTACGCCGTAAAAGAACATCAGAGCCCAGCAATCGGCTTTTTTCAAAACCGGGAGCCACGCCACAAGGCCGGCACTCGGGCGGCGGGGTGGTTCTTTGGCAAGGTAGATAAAGGCACACAGCACAAGAACAAGCGGCAGCGTGGCCAGCCCGAACACGTTGGTCCAGCCATAAAGGGCCGCAAGCCCGGGCGCGAACAGGGAGGCAAGCGCCGTGCCGGAATTACCAGCCCCGGCAATACCCAGTGCCGTGCCCTGATACTGCGGAGGATACCAGCCAGATGCCAAAGGCAGAGCAACAGCAAAGGAAGCCCCAGCCACACCCAGAACAAAAGCTACGGGAAACAGACCGGCATAGCTGTGTGGTGCCAGCGCCCACGTTGCGGCAAGCCCTGCAATAACAAAGGACTGCATGCCTATGGCAACACGGCGCGGGCCATAATGGTCAACCAGTGCGCCAGCAACAACCCGCAGCAAAGCACCTGCAAGCACAGGCATGGCCACCAGAAGCCCCTTCTGGCCGGAGTTCAGGTGCAGGTCATGTGATATGGCTATGCCAAGCGGCCCAAGCAGCACCCAGACCATGAAAGACACATCAAAATAAAGAAAAGCAGCAAGCAGAGTGCGGGGATGACCAGCTTTGAGGAAACCTCTATCCATAACACTAATACCTAGTGCCGGACTAAAAGTCAGGCACGCCCACCATGGGCAAGAAGGCCATCATTGGCCCCCAATGTAGATATCATCATGACCTTATGGATCGAATGCCAGCGTTGACATTTACCAGATCTGACCCAAGGATGACGGCATATCATTCCGATGTCAAAATGTTTCTGTGCGCGGGCTACATCCTGGCAGGATGCTGTTTGTTTTTTGCCACACAGGCCGCGCAAGGTGCCAAGCCATGCAGCAGCAAGACACTCTGCAAAGAGTGCAGTCCATTCAAAATGTTTTTAAAGAAGCCCGCCCTGAGCAATTCTGCGCAGCTTATTGGCATCACGCACAACCAGCATCTGGCGGGAGCGGGCCAAAAGCCCCACTTTCTCCCACGCGGCCAGCTGGCGGCTGGCGGTATAGAGCGTTGTGCCCGCCAGCTCCGCCACATCCCTGCGGCGCAGGGGAATACAAATCTCACAAGCCCCGGCCTGCATGGCGCCACTCTGCTCAACCAGCATAAGCAGGGCATGGGCAATGCGCTGCTCTGCGCTCTGGGTTGCCATTTCACGCAGGCGGTTTTGAACATTGGCAAGCCGCTGCCCGACCATGCCGATAATGTTGATCGCAATTTGCGGGGAGTTCATAGTCAACGCCATAAAGTCCGCTTTTGACCAGCTTGCAATATGCGAGGGCATCACTGTTTCAGCGTCCGCCGGGTAATACCCTTCGGTAAACAGTGCGACGGTGCCAAACATCTCCCCCGGTGCAATCATGCGCATGAGTGCCTGCGCGCCATCGCTCCCGATCTGGCGGATACGCACCGCCCCCACAAGCACCGCATAGGCCCGTTGCGCCACCGCTCCCTGCGTGAACACACCAGCCCCACCGGGCAGAACATCAACCCGCGCCAAAGACGCAACATGCGCTGCCACTTCGGGCGGCAACCCCTTTACCAGACCCAATGTGCATATGGCCCTGACCGTATTCTGCGAAGGCGTTTTTTGCTCAGACATGCCATGACCCATACACCCCTTATGCCGCGCAGGGTATTCATGCCACGCATACAATCAGACCGGCGACCAGCCATGGCTACCCGCCACCGCACCAAAAACGGTTACCAGACCCAGCACCAGCAGAACAATATGCGCGCGATGCAAGGCGGCAAAAGCGGCATCCGGATCACGCTTTGCCCAGACATTAAAGCGCCGGTGGAGAACAAGAGGCTCCGCAATAAACAGAACAATGGCAAACACCAACCACAACCCCACCATGGCGTGCATCCACCAAAAACCGGGTTCAGCAAAACGTGCCCAGAGGTCCATTTTCATGACCATAAAAAGCCCGCTCAGCCCGACCAGAACCACAGCACCGCGCGCCTGCCACACAAAACGACGCTCAAAAGCTTGAAAAGCCGCAAGCCTGTCCGCCCCGAACACACCACAGCGCAGGGCAGGCAAAGCCGCTGTTGTCGCCATGGAGACCCCGCCAATCCAGATCACAACCCCGATCACGTGCAGTGCCCGGGCAATTGCCAGTTCGTTCATCCATCCCTCCTTGGGAAGATTGCCATATTTGCCTGTCTCACCGTATTTCTAGTGCGTTGGGGGCGTGCCGGGTTTGCGCTGGCGCAACCTTTCTGCCAGTCGCATCAGATAGACTGTACTCAACATCAGGCTGTTAAGGAGGTTCATATTATGAGCAGGCTGCCACTAAACGAGGACGGACTGGCAACACTTGTAGACGCCTTTTACACACGTGTGCGCGCGGACCCCGAGCTTGGCCCCATTTTTGAAGATGCTGTGACCAACTGGCCTGAGCACCTGCAAACGCTCACGGCTTTCTGGTCTTCCGTCATGCTGGGTACCGGGCGTTACAAAGGCCAGCCAGTGCCCGTGCATATGCAGCACCGTGACCGGATTACGCCAGAACTGTTTGATCGATGGCTGGCACTATGGGGTGAGACCACCTCCACACACATGCCAGCAGATGTGGCCGCTGTTCTACAGGACAAGGCAGCCAACATTGCCAGAAGCTTGCAGCTTGCTCTCTCTTTTTACGCCAAACGGGCTATGCCCAGGCACAACACAGCACCTTGAGGCGCTGTTCCTCGGAAAAGTGATACCCATGACCGAAGTCCTGCCCTATCGCTCCACGCCCGTATTCGATCAGGACACGCTACCTGCTGCCTTGCGCACGCGCCATAATACCAAGGCGGGTGTGTGGGGCGTGATCCGTGTGCTTGAAGGGGAGTTGAAGCTCACTTATCTGGCCCCTCCATCTGAACTTCTGCTGACACCCGCCACCCCCGGCCTGATCGAGCCGCAGCAGCCTCATTTTGTAACCCCCATGGGCAAGGTGGCGATGAGGGTGGATTTTTACGATCAGCCCCCTCCCCCTTCCGCGTTCTCTGCCCCCCAGTCCTGAACAGGTGTGAGCAGGTTTTTCCCATACCAACGCGGACAATCCTCCCGCGCGGCAACCCGGCCAAAATGGCGCTCCATGCAACAGAGGACCGGCCCACTGCATAGGAAAAGCGGCTCTCCCCGCCCTGAATAAACATAATTTTTGTAAATAAAAATCAAACAAATGTTGTTTTTTGCAGGATAAATAACGCCGTTAAGAAAATAATATCAAATATAGATAGAGAAAGATTAGAATATTATTAATTAATTATTATTAAGGTTTCCTCCGGACATTTCTATTAAGCCCGTCAGGAGACAGCCGCATGTTGGGAAAATGCCTTACAATTTTCCGCAAACCACACGTTAACGGGCTTAAGGTTTATCTTTTTACCACGTCCCTTTTTGTTTCTGTTCCCGCTTTCGCAGCCAGCAGTGCAACGGATTATACCGTTGCTGCGGGCTCGAATTACTCGGTCAGCAATAGCCAGAATATAAACCTGACCAACAATGGCAGCACATTCATCAACTCATCGGGGAGAATTGCCGGCACCACAACCAATAATGGGATGTTAAATAATTCAGGAACGCTCAACAATACAACCAACAGCGGAACATTCTACCTGACCAGAGGAACAACCGGCAGTATTGTCAACCTTGCCTCCGGGTCCATCCGCGCCACATTTGGCACAATGGGGGACGTGAACAATTACGGCAGCATGACGCTCTCAGCCGCAGAAACCTTGAATGTTATCAACCAGCAGGATGCAACATTCTCAAACCTATCCGGCACCATAAACGGGAGTTTTGAGAATTCAGGCACGGCCAAACTCTCCGCCACCGCAGTACAGGGGGGGCTGACAAACCACGCATCGGGCACCTTTACAACCAATAGCATTATAGGGAGTGACGTAAGCAATTCGGGCATACTCAACCTGAATGGCAGCGCCATGGTTCAGGGCAATGTTGTCAGCGATGGCGGCACGGTCACACTTTCGGGTATGGGCGTTTATGTGCTGGGCACGCTGGAGGCCAACGGGGGCACATTCAATGTTATCAATGGCGCGGTAAACGCCCTTTCCGGCACGGCAAATGGCACCCTGACCGGCACCCTGATCATCAACCGTGCGGGCAACGCGCTCTATTCCGGCGTTATGTCCGGGCCGGGTGGCATATCGCTCTCTGGCGGGGTTCAGTCCTTTTCAGGGCAGAATACATATACGGGGATGACCGCAGTCAGCGCCAATGCTGCCCTGAATCTATCCGGGTCAATCGCTGGCAGCCTGACCAACAATTCGAGTGCGGCCAACCCCACCATTATTACCAGCACCGGCAAGGTTTTTGGGAATGTGCTCAACATTGGGCAGCTTACCGTTAACGGGACCATTGGCGGGCTGGTGAACAACTCCAACACGGGGGTTATTCAGGCCGCCAGCAATGCGGTTTTTGAACAGTCCCTTATAAACTCCGGCACGGCCACACTCAGCAGTTCCTCCGTTATCAAAGGCAATGTAACAGACACCACCGGCTCCACCTTTAACCTGACCGGGTCCTCCCAGGTTCTGGGGGACGTTAACAATGCCGGGACGGCAAACATCAATACCAATGCAACAGTTGTTGGAAACTTCACAAACTCGACAGTCCTGAACATGGATGCCGCAACCATACAGGGTGCCCTTTCCAACATTGGGGTCATGACCATTCAGAACAACTCCCATGTTGGAAGCGTGGAAAACAAAAGTGGCACGGCAACTTTTTCCGACAGCACAATAGCGGGTGCCGCGGTCAATGATTCCGGCGGCACACTCACACTCAATGCTGGCACTGTGGACAGTGTTGTTAACGCAGGCACGCTGTTACTCGCCAAAAATAATACGGTCCTGCACAACACAACCAACACCTCCGGCACCCTGACACTGGATGGAAACACCATAAACGGGCAGCTTCTGGCCAATGGCGGCACTTTTGATGTCACGGCAAACGGCGCAAGCATTGGGTCTTTAAGTGGTTCGGCCAACGGCACTCTGGACGGGCTGCTTACACTGGCCACGGCAGACAACACCTACTCCGGCACGCTCTCCGGCACTGGGGGGGTGAGCGTAAGCGCATCCGGGACGCAGGTTTTTAGTGGCAATAATGCCTATACCGGCACCACCCAGATCACATCGGGCATTCTTGCCATCAATGGTGACCAGAGCACAGCCACCGGGGATACACTGGTAAACGCCACAGCTACTTTATCTGGCACCGGCACACTGGGGGGGAATACCGTCATACAAAGTGGGGGCACCCTGACCCCGGGTGATGTAACCAGCCATGTTGGCATCCTGAGCATGGCACAGAACCTGACACTGGCGAGTGGATCATCCCAGAACTTTTATCTGGGGCAGACCAATGTTGCTGGTGGCGCCTATAACTCGCTGGTTGCCGTGCAGGGGGACCTCACCCTTGGCGGCACGCTCAGCATTACGCCCAATACCGCCGGGCCAAACGTAAACAATAACAGTCTGGACCCCGGCCTTTACCGTTTGTACACATACGGTGGCACATTAAGTGGTGCCGCAGACCAGACACTGGCCCCAACAAGCGTTGCCCCCGGTGCTACGGCATCCTTGCAGACATCCATTGATCATCAGGTCAATCTGGTTATCAATTACGGCAACCTGACGTTCTGGGATGGTGGAAGCACCACCAACCGGAGCAACAACACGGTAGATGGCGGTTCCGGCACATGGGACGCCCAGACCGGCACCAATGACCTGAACTGGACCGACAAAACAGGCCAGACCAACGGGCCGTGGGTTAATGGCCAGTTTGTTGTTTATGCCGGCAATGCCGGAACGGTAACCGTGCAGGACACGTATAACGGCGTTACAAACAATGTTGTCGCCAGTGGCATGCAGTTTGCCAATAATGATGGCAAAATATACACGGTAACCGGGGATAATATTTACGCAAACAGCGCGTCCACTCTTATCCGTGTGGGCGATGGCACCACGGCTGGGGCCTCCATTACCGCCATACTAGATACGGTGCTGAATGACCAACTGGTTTCTGGCGGTACATCTCTGGTAAAAACGGATCTGGGAACCCTGATTATTACCAAGGACCAGACCTATCAGGGAGCAACATCCATTAACGGCGGTGTATTGCAACTGGGTAATGGAGGCACGTCCGGTGCCCTTGCCGCTGGCACTGCCATCCACAATAACGGCGTGCTGGCCATAAACCACAGTGGCACCTTTACACTGGCGCAAAGTATTGATGGCACTGGTGGTCTGGCACAAAATGGTGCAGGTACAACCGTGCTGAGCGCAAACAGCACCTACACGGGGACCACCACCGTAACACAAGGCACGCTGGAGGTGGATGGGTCCATTACCTCTTCATCCGTTGATGTCAGCAATGGTGGCACCTTAAGCGGGTCTGGCTCCGTGGGGGATACCGTTATTGGTTCTGGTGGCACCCTTGCCACCCCCGATGTGCAAAACAGTGTTCGGGTGGCAGGCAATTTGCAAACCGCGCAGAACTCCACACTCGCCCTTCAGGGCACGGACCAGCTTTCGGGCAAGGTCATGAATCTTCAGGGTACGCAGTACCAGCAGTTGCAGTCCAACACACTCAGCGTTGCGGGCAGTGCTGCCCTTTCTGGCACTGTTGTTCTGAATGTTACGCCTGTAACCTCGTTAAAACTGAATGAATATTATACCATTCTCACAACAGGCAGCGGATTTTTGCAAAAAACCTACTCCCTGCAAACCAACCTGAGCAGCCCTTACACATTTATCTCACCATCGCTGTATTATAACGGGAATGATCTGGACGTGCTTATGGCACGCAACAGTCTGAGCTTTGCCTCTGTCACCAATACCCGCAACGAGCGCGAAACCGCACAGATGCTGGACCGCGTGCCCCAGAGCAGCGCCATTGTGGGGGCTATGGAGCACCTGAATGCCGCACAGGCCCGCCGAAGCATGAACACGCTTTCGGGCGAGGTGCATGCCTCGGCCCGTACCGCACTTGTGCAGGACAGCTTTCTGGTACGTCAGGCTGCCATGGAGCGGCTGGATACAGCAGACTGCAACAAAGGCTATGTGGACGATACCCTGCACACGGCATCGCTCAAAACCGGCCGCAAGGATGAAGGCTGCCTGAGCGAACAGACCGTCTTGTGGGGGCAGGCTTACGGCAGCCTTGGCCATAATGGGGGCGATGGCAATGCCGCAGCCCTGCACCATTCCACCACCGGTTTTATCATGGGGGTAGATACGCCCATACTCAACAACACATGGCGCATTGGCAGCATGCTCAGCTATGGCCGCACCATGTTTGATGTAGGGAGTGGGCGTGGCTCATCCGGCCATGGCAACACGGTAAGCCTTGGGGGGTATGCAGGCACACATTGGGGTGCACTTACCCTTAAACTGGGTGCTGCCTATACGTGGAATATGCTGAGCCTACAACGCAATGTTGCTTTTCCCGGTTATGCGGACCGCCTTTCAAGCAGTTATCTTGGGGGCACCGCACAGGGGTTTGGTGAGCTGGGTTACCGCCTTTACATGGGCCGGAGCATAGCCGAACCTTTTGCCAATGTGGCGTATGTCAACCTGCACACCAATGGCTACCATGAACATGGCGGGGCAGCAGCCCTGCGGGGGGCCGGAATGGATACGGGGGTTACGTTTTCCACCTTTGGGGTCAAGGCTTCTTCCAGCTTTCATGCCGGCCGGCTGCTGTTAATCCCACATGGCTCGGTGGCGTACCGGCACGCATTCGGGCTGACAACACCCACAACCCATATGCTGTTTGCCGCAGGAGGCAGTGGCAGCATGGATATTGCAGGCACACCCCTCTCAACCGATGCAGTGGTGCTGGATACGGGGCTGAGCGCCAGACTGAGCGATCGCATAAAAATCGGTCTTTCCTATACCGGTCAGTATGGCGCGCAATCGGTGGAAAGTGGTGTAAAGGCCAGCATGTTGCTGAAGTTCTAGGCTATGCCCCACCAGACTTATAAAACTGGCAGAACCTGCAATGTTTTTTCAGGTTCTGTGCCTAAAGGTGCAAGCGCATATGGGTGCGCAGGTCATTGCACCGTTTGGCATACTGGGATGCCTTGGATGCGGTGAAGTAATTGATCAAAAACGCACCCAGCAGGGAGCCGAACGAAATGACGGTCAGCAGTTCCCCTGTAAACAGGATGGGAGCATCATAGTGCAGGGCGGAATACCACAGCAGGCCTATGCTCAACACCGCGCCACAAAACCCGAGCACGCCGGTTGATTTGAGCAAGGAATCCTCAATACTCTCAAATGCCGATGTCTCCCGCCACAAGTCAAACAGCTTGCGGTCCACATCATCCACAGCGGCGGTGTGTTCCTTTATTTCAACCTCCGTGCGTTTGTGAGGGTTTTTGCGGTGAATATCGAGTTCCTGCCGGGCCTTGGCAAACACACGCCGCCGCTCCTTGATGGCGGGCAGGCTGATGTCCACAAAGCTGAGAATAGCCACGTTAAGACCGGCCGATAACTGCACAACGGCCTGAAAATCGCCCCATGTCACGCTCATTTTTTTGGCACCTCACCCCTGGCTCACCTGCTGATCGGGCTTCCTTTTATAAAGCAGGATGGGGGAAATAAAGGGGGCGTGCAGGCATGCCCGTCATGCCCGCCCCCATACCACACAATCCTCTATGGCAGCGGTGCGGTCTGGTACAACGAAACACGCAGCCCCCCATGGGGCACGGGGGCTTCGGGCGGCAAAAATGGCAGGCCGGTGCCATGGGCAAGCTTTGCCTCGGTCGTGACAATAGCCACACGCCAGCCCGAAAAATGCGCCAGCATGGTCTGCCCAAACGCACTGTAAAGGGGGAGCAGGCTCTGCTTGTCGCCTATGCGGGTGCCATAGGGTGGGTTGGCAATAACCAGCCCCGCAGGCCCTGGTGGTGGCCGCAGGGCGCTGATTGTGGTCTGGGCAAAGGTTGCATAGTCCTGCACGCCTGCGCGTTCAGCGTTGGCGCGGCTCATGGTTATGGCGCCTGCATCCCGGTCGCTCCCATAAAAATGGACCAAAGGTGTGCGTTCGCTTTTAACCGCGCGCATCTGCTGCCATGCCTGCGCATCAAAGGTCGCCAGTTGTTCAAACGCAAAATGGCGCGCCCGGCCGGGGTTAAGGCGGGCGGCAATTTCGGCGGCCTCAATCACAAACGTACCCGAGCCACACATGGGGTCCAGCACTGGCTCCTGCCCATTATAGCCACACTGGCGCAGGAACAGGGCCGCCATTGTCTCCCGCAGGGGGGCGCGGTTAATCGCCTGTTTGTAGCCGCGCCTGTGCAGCAGATCGCCCGATGTATCCACGCTTATGGTGCAGAGATTCTGCTCAATACGCGCACGCACCAGCACTGGTGCGTCATCCGCCTGTGTGGCGCCCAGCGTCTGGGCAATGGCTTTGCCTATGCGCTCGGCCGCAGCACCGGCATGGTACACGCGCGAGCCTGCACAGCTTGCCTCCACCCGGAAGGGTACATCGGGGCGCAGAACGTCCTGCCACGCAACCTGCCGCGCGCGCCGGTCGAGCTGGGACAGGTGCACAACGGGAAAAGACGCTATACGCGCCAGAACCCGGCTGGTCCCACGCACCCACAGGTTTGCGCGCCAGACCTCCGGCCACCCACCGCGGATAACAACCCCGCCGGGCACGGCCACGGGCTGTTTGAACCCTTTAAGCCGCACCTCCGCGCACAACACGGATTCCAGCCCCGGCACGGTGGCCAAAAAGATCTCAAAGTCCTTGTCTTTCGTCATGACGCCTGAATGACAGGAAGCCAGCCCAACGGCAACTTTATCCTTGCGCGCCCCATATGCGGATCTGTGCGCAGGGGGGAGTTGAGATACGGCCAAAGCCGTGTATAATTGTTGCGAAATCGAACGATTAAGCAGGAGTTTTTCATGAAAAAAACCATTCTGGCTGTGCTTGCAGCAACTGCGGGCCTGTCCGGCCTTGCAGGGAACGCACACGCAGCAGCCGATGGTGCGCAACTGTTCGCAACACACTGCGCCATGTGCCACCAGAGCACCGGCAGCGGCGTGCCCGGGCAGTTCCCTCCGCTTAAAGGCCGTATCAACCAGATTGCAGCCACCCCCGAAGGCAAAACCTACGTTATTCACGTACTGCTCAACGGTCTGGCAGGCAGCCTGAAGGCTGGCGGCATGTCCTATATGGGTTACATGCCCTCGATGGCCGCCATGTCGGATGATGATATTGCAGCACTGCTGAGCTACGTTTCCGCCCTGTCGGGCGATGCTTCCGCCCCGGCCTTTACTGCGGACGAAATCAAGAGCGCGCGTGCAACCCCACTCCAGCCCGGCCAGATTCTGGAAGAGCGCAACACGCTTAACGCAGCCCACCCGCTGCCATAAGCCCCTGCCCCATTACGGGCAGACCATAAAAAAAGCCTCCCGCACAGTGCTGCGGGAGGCTTTTTTGTTACCCCCAGTCCCTTGAAAGGCCGGGGGTAACAAAATGACTTACTGGGCCGTGTAGCCGCCATCAATTACCAGTTCACTCCCGGTCATGAACTTGGATTCGTCAGACGCCAGATACAGAATGCCGTAGGCAATATCGTCCGGTTCACCCAGATGGCCAAGCGGATGCAGGTCCACCAGCTTCTGGCGTGCTTCTGCGGCATCCTTGGTCAGCCCCTGCACCATGGGGGTCCAGATATAGCCCGGATGCACGGAATTGACCCGAATCTTGTAGCCCGACTTGGCACAGTGCAATGCGGCAGATTTGGTAAACAGGCGCACGCCGCCCTTGCTGGCGTTATAGGCTGCAAGGGTAGGGTCCCCCACCAGCCCTTCAATGGAGGACAGGTTGATAATGGACCCGCCCCCTGCTTTTTTCATGGCTTCAACCGCATACTTGGTGCCCAGAAACACGCTGTTGAGGTTGATGGACTGCACACGCTGCCAGTCTTCCAAACTCGTGCTTTCCACCGTGCCATTATAGGCAATACCGGCATTGTTGACCGCAACATCCAGCTTGCCAAATGTCTGCTCCGCCAGATTTACGGCGTTCTGCCAGTCTGCTTCCTGCGTAACGTTGAGTTTGACAAACAGGGCCTCGCCCCCTGCAGCCTTGATTTCGGCTACCGTGTTGTGTCCGGCTTCTTCCTGCAAATCAGCCACGACAACCTTGGCACCTTCCTTGGCCAGCAGAATTGCGGTGGCCTTGCCAATACCGTTGGCGGCCCCTGTAACAATGGCGACTTTTCCTGCTACGCGGGTCATGTATCTGCTCCGTGGTTTGTTCTGTCCTGTAATTACAAACGCAAACCGAAGCCTTTGGCCTTGATGCCCGTCAAAAAAATTGTTTTCTTCACCATATTTTCAAAAAAATCAGTTCTTTACCCCGCATTGTCGGGTCATATCCGGCGTAAAGGCTGCACGGGCTTAACTCATGCCTCGTTTTTCTGCGCTTTCCATGCTGCCAGTGCCCGTGCGCGCGCTACGCCGTGGTCCACAATGGGGCTGGGGTAGCCAGTCGGCTGCAACAGAGTTGCCTGCCATGGGGTATGAATATCGGGGCCACGCAGCCCCGCCAGTTCGGGCACCCAGGTACGGATATACGCGCCATCGGGGTCGAATTTCTGCGATTGCAGGATGGGGTTCATAATCCGGAAAAAAGGTGCGGATTCCACCCCGGTTCCAGCATTCCACTGCCAGTTCATGGGGTTGCTTGCGGGGTCATAATCCACCAGCGTATGGGCAAACCAGCGTTCGCCCTCGCGCCAGTCAATCAGCAGGTGTTTGACCAGAAAAGACGCCACAACCATCCGCACCCGGTTGTGCATAAGACCCGTCTGCCAGAGCTGGCGCATGCCCGCATCAACCAGCGGATAACCCGTGCGCCCCTTTTGCCAGCGCGCAAGCCCCTTGGGGTCCACCCGCCATGGCATTGTATCAAACTCGGGCCTGAGGTTGCGCGTGCTCATATCCGGGTGTTCCCACAACAAGGACCACGCAAACTCCCGCCACCCGATTTCGGAGAGGAACTTACTCCCTCCATCCTGCGCGCCTGCCGCCGCCACGGCGTGCCAGATCTGTGCGGGTGTTATCTGGCCCGTGCGCAAGAAGGGAGAAAGCTCGGACGTTGCATCCCTGCTGGGAAAATCCCTGTCCTGCGCATAGTTTTGCAGGGCATGGGCAATAAAGTCATGCAACTGGGCGTGTGCGTCCTGCTCGGCAAAAGCGTGGTAGGGCCGCATGGCCTCGGCCCAGCCCGGCAGGTTCTGCACCGCGGCATCGGGCAAGATCTGTGCATCTGGCAAAGCCAGACATGGGGCAAACGCCATACTTGGGGGAACCGGCAAGGGGGCCGGGTAATGGGCCGTAGCACTGGCCGCACGCCAGAATGCACCAAAGACCTGAAAAGGCTGCCCGGCCTTGCTCCGCACGGTCCATGGCTCATGCAGCAGGCTGCCCGGCGTGCTGTGCACTGCCACACCCATCTGTTTAAGCTGGGCCTTGAGCCGGGTATCCATAGCCTTATCCGCCGGGTCGTAGCGACGGTTCCAGAACACCTGCTTACACCCGCCTTCACGCACCAGTTCGGGCAGAATCTGCTCGGCCTGCCCCGTAAACAGGTGCAGGCGGCCGCCATATGCGCGCAAGGCGTGGTCCAGCGCCTGCACACTCTGGGCCTGCCACCAGTCCAGCGCGGTTGTGCAGGCCTGACCAGCAGGGCGTATAAACACGCACCACAGGGGCTGGCCGCTCCGCACGGCGTTGGTCAGGGCAAGGTTGTCGGCCAGTCGCAGGTCATCGCGGAACCAGACCACAACGGGGGATGGGCTGGTTTTATCCATACCGGCACCTGTTACGCGCATGGTGGCCGCGTTAGTTCACCGGACCATCGGACAGACGCACAAGCACCTTGACCGGGTTGCCGTTGTCATCTGGTCCTACGTAAAAATCGCGCCATGTGTTGCGCGTAAAGATCCATGTTTTGGAGAGGTTAACCCCAAGAGAGCTGCTTTTGCATGGCGGGCTGCCATCCCCCGGCTGGCTGTTGGCGCACTGGGCGGCACTCCCCCCCTTGGTGGGCAGGTACACGTTGGTTTCCAGCGTAGCTGTGCGGCCGTTCAGGCGGACTGTGCCCTCCACCCCGACTTTTTTGCTGACCTCCAGCGGCGCTCCCCCCTGCGGCGGTGCGCCCTGCACCACTACATCGGAAAAATTGGCCGGGTTGACCGAACACACTTCAGACGCAGCGGTGCTGATGGTGTGTTCCACGTCATTGACGGTCACCACCACATGCACATCAATAATGTAAACCGGGCCGGACACACACAATGTGCTCTCGCCATCATTGGCGGCATAGGGCGAACGGGGCACGGACGCCGCCCGTGCTGTGGCAGCAGGCACAAACGCAGCGACTGACGCAATAAACAGGCAGGATGCCACAACAAAAAGTTTCTGCTTCATCACCACTGCCGCACCCTTTATCCACCGTTTGTAAAAAAGCTGTCCTGAATACCACGCGCAATCTGGCATGAATGGCCAAGAATAAACAGTCTGTCCGCGCGCGAGAAGCACTTACCCGCAGCATAAACAGGGGAGAACAGCCCGGACATGTCTAACCCAAAACGGGAAAGTGTCTAACCCGGCCTATAAACCGCAGTTTTTAGCTATTTTTACAGGAGAATGGTGGACCCGACGCGATTCGAACGCGTGACCTTTGCCTTCGGAGGGCAACGCTCTATCCAGCTGAGCTACGGGTCCGTTGGCCCATCTCCTAACCTAAAGCGGGGGGCGTTGCCAAGCCTTTATCTTTCATATCCGCCCGAACAGGCCAGCACCGGCAGAATAACCCCTGCAAGGGGCCTCCACCGGACTTAGGGAGGAACAACACCATCCAGTCTGGCAGGCAGGAACCATGCCGGACTACGCCCACCCAGCCCGCTGGCCCCCTGCTCCTGCGCCAGCCATACGGCGGCGGTTATATCACCCCCCGATGGCAAAAACCGCTCTGGCTGGCTGATCCAGCCAGCAATATCCCCCAGAGCCAGCGCGCCGCGCCGGTCACGCAGCAGCAGGTGGTGCCCTCCGGTTATCAGGTCCAGCCGGGCTGGCGGTGGCAGTTCCCCCCATGCCTGCGCCATGGCCTGCGGGGGCACAAGCTGGTCCTGATCTCCGTACAGGCACAAAACGGGGCCATGCACCCTTGGCGCCACACGCGCTGCGCTGCGCATGAGGGCCACCAGCCCGCGCAGGGCTTCCAGCCGGGTCTGGCGCAGGGTGAGCGGGTCATAATACAGGCGGATAAGGGCTGCGGGGTTATCACTGGCCACAACATGCACCGGCAGTTCGCGCCCCGTTACAAAACGCTTGGGAAACAGTGTGGCCAGCACATCCAGCGGAATATCCGCCCCCATTCCAAGGTCCCACACAGCAGGGGCCAGCAATATGGTCCCTGCAACCTTGGGGGCATCCGGGCCGGACATAAGCAGCATAAGCACAGCGCCCCCCATGCTCTCCCCCATAAGGTAAAGCGGCACGTCAGGGTGGGTCTGGCGGATCCGGGCTTCCTCCTCACGCGCATCGGCAACCAGTTGGGCACTTCCGGCCCAGCCCCCACGCAGGGGAGCGGCCCCAAAACCGCGTATGTCGGGGGCAACAAGTGTAATCCCCTGTGCTGCCAGAGCCGGGGCGGAATACTCCCATGCGTCCTTGCTGTCATTAAACCCGTGCAGGGCCAGCACAACCGCGCGTTCATGCCCATGGGCCTGCCACACCCGCACGGGTATGGCCGCACCATCCCGCAGGCTTATCACCCCATCAGGCGGAACAAGGCGGGCGGCGGCGGCGTACCGGGGGGGAGGAACAGGTGCGGGGGGCAGCACACTGGCGCAGCCTCCAAGCAGAGCCAGCCCACATGCAAACAGGGGCAAAGCCCTGCTCCAGCGCCGGAGTAAGCCTTTGCTCACGCGTATGGGAAAAGATGCCTGCTGCACAACCACGGCTACAATGCGTATCATCCCCCCAGACTTTGCGCCACACCCGTACCTGCCAACCTGATACGAGGCTTTTTGAACCCATGCTTATCCAACCGGCAAACCCCATCCCCCGCCCCCGTCTGGGGCATGTGGAAACCATTCTGGTCGATCAGCGCAAAATTGCCTGCGATGGCGGGCTGGGCCAGTTGGGGCACCCGCGCGTCTGGCTCAGGATTGGTGGGCACCAGACGGTCTGCCCCTACTGCTCGCGCCTGTTTGTGCTCCAGCCCGGTGCCGCAGCCGACTCCGGGCATTAATCCGGCGGCGGGCACACGATCCATTTCCCACACAGCCAGGCTTTGCGTATGCTGGCCCTCTGGACCCATACCCGTGCTGAAAGCTGACGTTGATGCGCCGCCCTGCCCGCTCCGCCACCCAACTCCCTGCCCCCAAGGTTGCGTGCTCCGCACCAGCGGCTGCCAGCACGCACGCACCCCGCCCCCTGTTTTTGCGTGGTTCTGAACAGGTGGCACGGCTGGCAACGGGGCTGGCGGGACTACTGGGGGTAGCACTGGCCTGCACTGGCAGCCTGCCCCATGCCGCACAGGCTGCGCAAAGTGCTCCTGTGGTCAGTGCCCACAGCACCGCCACCCTGATTACGGACGCCAGCACGGCCAGCGCCACTGCCCCGCTCCATGTTGCCCTGCGCCTGCAGCTCAAGCCCGGATGGCACACATACTGGCTCAACCCCGGAGATGCGGGGGACCCTGCCAGCCTGAGTGTCACCGCATCGGGCGCATTACAGGGCACCGCCCAGACCATTACCTGGCCCACGCCCCAGCGCATAAGGGATGCCTCCCTTATGTCCTACGCCTATACGGGGGATGTTGTGCTGCCGGTTACGCTGCACCTGCAACCCGGCACACCAGACGCACACGGCTGGACAACCCTGAACGCGCAGGCAAGCTGGCTGGTATGCGAGCAGTCCTGCATTCCCGAAGACGGTACCTTTACCCTGACCCTGCCCACAGGGGCTCCGCTGGCCTCTGCTCAGGCATCTCTTTTTGTGCAGGCGGCCCAGCATACGCCTGTGCCTTCCCCCTACCCTGTTACAGTCAGCCCTGACAGCGTACTGCATGTGCTCGCACCGGGCCTGAACCGGCAATCCGTGGGGAATGCGTGGTTCATGCCCCAAGAACGCGGGCAGATTGCCGAAGCCGCACCACAGGCCCTGACATTTGATGCCAATGGGTTGTCCCTCCGCCTTGAACCCACAACAGGTTTTGCCCGTAACAAACCTCTGGCGGGTATTCTGGTCCTACAGGCACCAGACGGAACCGAGCGCGCCCTGAGCATACAGGCTACCCCACAGGCGGATACACCAGCCCCGGCACAGACCGCAGCCCTGAGTGGAGTGCCACGCGCAATACCAACGGCAGCTCCGCCAGCAAACGCACCCCAACCCGCCCCCACACGACCCGAGGAGCAAAACGCTACCAGCCCCAGCCCAGCCCCCGACACAACCGCCCCTACAGGTAGCGCACCAGCAGAGGGGGGGGACACAACGGGCGACCTGCTCCGTTTTATCGTACTGGGGTTACTTGGCGGGCTGGTGCTAAACCTGATGCCCTGCGTTTTTCCCATTCTGGCCATGAAGGCGCTGGCCGTAGCCCGTATGGGTCAAAGCGAGCGCAAGCACCAAAAACAGAGTGCCATAGCTTACGCCGCCGGGGTTATTGCGGGTTTTACAGTCCTTGGCGCACTGGTCATGGCGCTACGGGTTGGGGGGAATGCTACGGGCTGGGGGTTCCAGTTCCAGTCCACCGTGTTTGTGGGCATGATCACCTGGCTGCTCTTTGCCATGGCGCTCAACCTGCTGGATGTATTTGCCTTTCTCCCCCCCGCTCTGGGCAATGCTTCCTCCCGCAAACACGGGCTTGCGCATGATGTGCTGACCGGCCTGCTGGCTGTGGTTGTGGCCTCCCCCTGCACGGCCCCGTTCATGGGGGTTGCCATTGCTGGAGCCCTTGCTGGCCCGCCGCTTACCGGGCTGGTGGTGTTTGCAGCCCTTGGCGTTGGGCTGGCAGCCCCCTACGTACTGCTGGCCTTTAGCCCCGCACTGGCCAGCCACCTGCCGCGCCCCGGTGCATGGATGGACTATTTACGCCAGTTTCTGGCGTTCCCCCTGCTCGGGACCTGCGTATGGCTGCTCTGGGTTGCCACGGTGGAAGGGGGCGCCACAACAGTATTGCTGCTGTGTTCGGGCATGGTGTGTCTGGCGTTTGCCGCATGGGTGTATGGCATTGCCCAAAAGCGCCAGCGCCACATGGGCCACAGCCGGAGCTGCACGGCCCTGTATGGTGTGGCCCTACTGGGGCTGCTGGGGGCCATGGCGCTGCTCCCTGCCCTGCAACAGCAGGCGGCACAGCAGCCCGGCACGGTGCAGGCTTTACCCAGCGGGACAGAAGCTTTTTCGCAAAAACGGCTGGACGCCCTGCATGCCGCCGGTAAACCCGTGTTTGTGGATATGACAGCGGCATGGTGCATTAGCTGCCTTGTGAACGAGCGCGTGGCCCTGAACACCGATGCCACAAAAGCCGCCATGGCCCGCTACGGCGTAACGGTCCTGCGCGGGGACTGGACCCGGCGAGACCCGGCCATAACGGCTTTTCTGCACGCGCATGGGCGCGACGGTGTGCCGTTTTACCTGTTTGTGCCCGCACAGGGTGATGCCGTGGTGCTCCCCCAGATTCTGACCCAGGGGCTGGTGCTCCGCACCATAACCCCCAAACCCTGAGAGCCACGGCACGGCTCCACCCCACACCAAGCCCCTGCCAGCAAAGCTGCGGAGGGCTTAATGCGTGGTGGTGGAAAACAGGTTGATGACCACCACACCAGCCAGAATAAGCGCGATGCCCGCAATAGCCGGGGCATCGAGCGTCTGTTTTAAAAACACCGCGCCAATAACCGAGATCAGCACAATGCCAACACCCGACCACAAGGCGTACACAACGCCTGCGGGCAGGGTTTTAAGCGGGATGGACAGGAAGTAAAACGCGCACCCATAAGCCAGCAGGCTGATGGTCGCAGGCAGCCAGCGCGCAAACCCCTGAGACGCGGCAAGGCAGGCCGTGCCAATCACTTCCGCCACAATGGCAATGCCCAACAGCAGCAGGGGTTTGTGAGTCATCCCCACAAACCCGAAGCGGGAGTAGCGCGCCAGACGTTACGCAATGCGCTCAACACCACCCATATAGGGGCGCAGAACCTCCGGCACGGTTATGGACCCGTCCTCGTTCTGGTAGTTTTCCATCACGGCAATTAAGGTACGTCCTACCGCCAGCCCGGAACCATTGAGGGTATGCACAAATGCGGGGGCGCCACCGGCCTGCGCACGGTAGCGTGCATTCATGCGGCGGGCCTGAAAGTCGCGCGTGTTGGAGCATGACGAAATCTCGCGCCAGGCGTCCTGCCCCGGCAGCCAGGCTTCAAGGTCAAACGTCTTGGCAGCGCCAAACCCCGTATCCCCCGCACACAGCAGCATGCGGCGGTAGGGAATGTTCAGTTTTTCCAACACAACCTCGGCACAGCGGGTCATGCGCTCGTGTTCGGCGTCACTCTCCTCCGGCGTGGTAACGCTGACCATTTCCACTTTTTCAAACTGGTGCTGGCGCAGCATGCCGCGCACGTCCCGCCCGGAGGCCCCGGCCTCGCTACGGAAGCACTGGCTGAGTGCGGTCAGGCGCATGGGCAGGGCGGAGCCATCCACAATATCCCCCGCGACCGAAGCACTCAGCGGCACTTCGGCTGTGGGAATAAGCCAGCGGCCATCCTCCGTTCTAAAGGACTGGTCGGCAAACTTGGGCAGCTTGTCGGTGCCGTACATGGCATCATCATTCACCAGCACGGGCACCTGTGTTTCCGTGTAGCCATGCTCCGTGGTGTGCAGGTCAAGCATGAACTGGCCAAGAGCGCGCTCCAGCCGTGCCAGTGCGCCGCGCAGCACCACAAAGCGCGACCCCGAAAGCTTGGCCGCCGTGGCAAAATCCATCTGGCCCAAAGCCTCACCCAGCTCAAAATGCTGTTTGGGGGCAAAGGCAAACTCGGGTCTGGTGCCCCATGTCTGCACCACCACATTTGCGGTTTCATCCGGGCCATCAGGCACGCTCGGGTCCAGCCGGTTGGGCAGGGTGGCCAGCAGGTTGGTGGTCTGGTTGCCCAGAGTGTCCACCTTCTCCTTCAGTCCTTCCATGTCCGCGCGCAGGCTAGCGCCCTCGGCCTCCAGCCCGGCTGTGTCTCCCCCTGTGCGTTTGAGGGTGCCTATCTCCCGCGCAAGGGTTTTGCTGCGGGTCTGCTTGTCCTGCAAAAGGGTCTGGGCCTGCCGTTTTTCCTCATCCCATGCAAGAAGCTGCGCAGAGACGGGGGCCATGCCCCGGCGCGCCAGATCTGCATCAAACGCCGTGGGGTCGGCTCTTAGGGCGCGGATGTCATGCATGGGTCAGGGAACCTCCTGCTCGGGGTTGGTCGTATCCGCCAGCGGCCGTTTAGGCTCGATCAGGCGGGCACACAGAATGGAAATTTCGTAAAGCAACACCAGCGGCACAGCCAGACCGAACTGGGTAATGGGGTCGGGCGGCATAAAAATGGCCCCAAGCACAAACGCGCCCACAATGGCGTAGCGGCGGAACTTGCGCAGCATGGCGGAGGTCACAATACCCACACGGGCAAGCAGGCTGAGCACCACCGGCAGCTCGAACGCAATGCCAAACGCCATGATCATCTTCATGACCAGAGACAGATATTCCGACACCTTGGCCTGAAGTTCGATCTGTACCTGATCGCCCCCCGCACCCGGCGTCTGGAACGACACGAAAAACCGCCATGCCACAGGGAAAATAAAGTAATACGCCAGCGCCGCCCCGGCTACGAACAGCACAGGCGTTGCGATAAGGAACGGTGCAAAAGCCCGTTTTTCCGATCGGTAAAGCCCCGGCGCAATAAACATCCACGCCTGTATGGCCACGATGGGAAAAGACAAAAATGCCGCCCCAAACAGGGCCACCCGGATATAGGTGAAAAACGCCTCATACAGTGCGGTATAAATCAGGTGGGGCTGCTCCCCACGCTGGCGCATGATCTCGCCTAACGGGCGGGCCAGAAACAGGTAAATATCACCCGCGTAATGGTAGCACAGGACAAAGCACACAATAAACGCAGCCCCCGACCACAGCAGGCGGCGGCGCAGCTCCAGCAGATGCTCCAGCAGGGGCATGGGCTGGTCGTGGATCGGGTCTTCCTGATGAGGGGCGTTATCGCTCATGCCTGCGGGTCCGTTGTCGTGCTGGCGGGTCCATGTGCTGCCGTAACGGCCTGCGTTCTATTCTCGGCCTCTTCCCCCGCTGGCTCTGCGCCCGCCGGGGTGGGTTGCTCTGGCGTAAAGGGAGATGCAACGGCCTGCCCCGTAATGGGCTGGTCCTCCAATCCGGCAATAACGCCGGGGGCCACGCTATGGCCTGCATGCATAAGCCGCACGGGGGGGAGGATGGCAGGCGGATGCAGCCGGTCCTGCTCACGCAGGATACGGCGCACAATAATGGGGGGCAGTTCGGGGGGAGCACTGTCCACCTGCCGGTCCTGCACACTTTCCTGCCATGCCGGAGCGGAGCCGTAGTGCTCATGGCTCATAGGCGTGGTGGCGTAGTCCGCTGTTGCGGGGGCGGGGCTTGCCGAGCGGGGCATGGCATCCAGCGCTCTGGGGCCGGAGGGAACAAAACGCTCGGTTACGGGTGGGGCGGATACAGCCCTGTTCAGGCTCCCATCACTATCCAGCGCCTTCATGATCCGGCCGCGCACGTTCAGGTTTTTCAGGTCCCGCACATGCTCGCTTACCTCGGACAGGTCAGCCTCACGCACCACCTCATCAAGGTGGGACTGGAACTCGCTGGCCAGCGCACGGGCTTTTTTAATGCCTTTTGCAAGCCCGCGAATAGCAACCGGCAGGTCCTTGGGGCCAATAACAACCAGAGCCACCGCGCCGATCAGGGCGAATTCCGACCATGCAAAATCAAACATACCAAGCCCCGTTCACGCCCACCCCATGCGACCCACAACATAGTCCTGCAACACAGTCAGGGCGTGCATCTCTATCACGGACCATCGGGGGCGGGAACCGCAACCTGTGCAACCTGCTCATCTGCCGTGCCGGTTGCGGGGGGTACCTCTGGCTCTTCCCCTGCCTGCTCCGGGGTATCCCCCGGGGAGTGGGGGTCCTCATCAGGCCCTTGCCCCGCGGCCTGAAACGCCATGGCCGACTGGGGCAGCCCGCCTTCCCCCGGATTTTGGGGCACATCCACCATAAGCTCCTCACGCCGTGGCATGTCGGAGAGTGCGCGCAGGCCAAAATGACGCAAAAAGTCGGCCGTGGTGCCCCACAGGACCGGCCTGCCCGGTACCTCCTTGCGGCCACGCGGGGCAATCAGCTCCGCTTCGATCAGGGTATCGAGCACATTCTGCCCAAGGCTTACGCCACGAATTTCTTCTATTTCCACACGAGTACAGGGCTGATGGTAGGCAATAATGGCCAGTGTTTCCATCACCGCGCGGGGCAGCCGCCTTGGCCGCTCCAGCACGCGGGTTAAGAGCGGTGCCAGATCGGGGGCGGTACGGAACTGCCAGCCACCGGCCACCTCTACGGGGAACACGCCCCTGCCCTCATAACGGCGGCACAGTTCGGCCAGAACAGCCGCCACAAAAGCCCCCAGGTCTTCCTCCCCCGTGGGCATAATCTGCATGCCTTCCAGCAAGTCCGCCAGACGGCGGGCACTCACGGGTTCGGTCGAGGCAAAAATAAGGGCTTCGGCCAGCCTTACGGCTTCATCCGGCACAGTCAGGGGGGCGGGGGTGGTCATGCGTCCTGCTTCTTTTCTCTGGTGTGCCTAGGCGTGGCGTCCTCTGCGGGGGTGGGGTCTTCCTCCGGTTCGGGCTGCGGGTCGGTGGCCTCTGCCTGCTCATGCGGGCGGAGCATGATCTGGCCAAAGGTTTCATCCTGCCGCAGTTCAAGCCGCCCGGTCTTGGCCAGTTCCAACCCTGCGATCAGGGTACCAGCCATGGCGGCGCGGCGCTGGCGCAGGGCATCCTCCCCCTCCGCCTGACCGGGCAGGCTGTCTGGCAGAAAAGCGTCCAGCGTGCTCCAGCCCGGTGGGGTTTCGCCTAGCAGGCGGGTCAGCCTGCTCAGCGCATCCTGCACGGTCCAAAACCGGATCGTGCGGGGGGCGTAAATCCGCCTGCGTGCGGTGCGTCTTACACAGGCAAGGTAAGCCCGCATAAGCTGGGCCATATCCAGCGCCAGACCAGAGCGGTCCACCTCCACCAGATTTTCGGGCAGGCCACGGGCAAACACATCACGCCCAAGGCGGGGCCGTACATCCAGCCAGCGGGCCAGCTCACCCATGCAGGCAAGCTCTATCAGCCGTTCTTGCAACAGCTCGGCGGCTTCCTCCCCCTCCATGGCCAGTTCGTCATCGGCGGGGAGCAGCAGGCGGGATTTGAGCCATGCCAGCCATGCGGCCATAACCAGCCAGTCCGCTGCCAGTTCCAGCCGGACACGGCGGGCATTTTCCACCACAGCCAGATACTGTTCGACCAGTTGCAGGATGGAAATCCGGGCGAGGTCCACCTTTTGCGCCCGCGCCAGATCGAGCAGAAGGTCCATTGGCCCTTCAAACCCCTCCAGCCGCAAAAGCGGTACACGTGGCACGTGGTCCTGCGCTGCATCATGCGGCGCAGTGGTTTGCGGGTCTGCCGGTTTGTGGGCAGGGGGGGGCTGCGTGCCCTCCCCTGCCGGATGCACAGTTTGGGATTCCATCAGGCGTTCCACAGGTGGCGTCAGGGACGCACCACCATGCAGGCCATACCACGCTCACGCACCGAGGAGCAGAAATCCTTTGCATCCGCCACGGCACCAAAGCCCAGCACGCGCAGGCGGTAGAACGTGGCGTTATTCTGCTCGGTACGGACAAAGGCGGGGGTCACACCACCGAACAGGGTTGGGTAACGGGTTTTAAGCCGTGCCCACTCCTTCTGGGCTTCTGCCTCGGTTTGCAGGGCTGCCAGCTGGACCTGATACTTGCCCCCTGCCGTACCATGTGGGGCAGTTGCGGCTTTTTTGGCCGCAGGTTTGGCAACCGGGGCGGCTTCCTCTTCCCCATCGGAGGCATCATCCGTGGGAATGGGGGCTTCCTTGAGCGGTTCGGGCACTCCAGCCTCGGCTGCGGGAACATCCGCCCCCTGCGCGGGCAACGCGGCGGAGGGCACAGGCTTAAGGGCTGCGCCATCGGCCTGTGCGGCATCCTGTGCTGTGGGTTCCGCTGCGGTAGCCGCTGGTGCAGGTGCAGCCGCACCCACTGGCGGAGTGGCGCCTGCATTATCCGCCGCTACGGGGGCTGGGCCACCCGCAGGGGCTGGCTGGCCACCATACTGGGCGGCAAGGGCTGCGGGGTTGGGTTTTTCAGGCGCGGGCACGGGGTGGCCCTGCTGGTTTGCATCTGCATCGGGCAGGGCCAGCGTATCAAGCTGCATACCGCCCGGGTCAACCGGCTTGGTGCGCATGGCAACCGGGGGTGGCCCCATAACGGGAATACCGCTCTGGTGGTGGCCCAGCACGGCCCAGCCGCCAATACCCAGCACCAGCAGCCCGCCCAGCCCGGCCGCACCGTAAGCCAGACGCCGCGTACCGGACTCACTGCCCAAAAAGCTGGTGAACATATCCATCAGCTTGCTGCCACCGGCCAATTTGTTGCCTGTGGCCGAGCGCGTGGCGGGTTTGTCGTCATAATCCATGCTCATGCGCTCACGCGCACGGCTGATCCGTTCTTCCACCGTAGAGCTGGGGCGGTCATCCTCACTCATCAGCGCATTTCCTCCACCGGGTCCACACCCATAACCGCAAGGCCGGAGCGGATAACCGCCGCCGTAGTCGCCACAAGGGCCAGACGCGCGCGCGTGGCTTCCACCGCACCAGCCTGCAGGAACCTCAGGGACGCATCATCACGCCCACGGTTCCACAACGCATGAAAATCACCCGCCAGTTCGGCCAGATAGAACGCAATACGGTGCGGCTCCCGTGCAAAGGCGGCAGCTTCCACCATGCGCGGCCATTCAGCCAGACGGCGCACCAGAGCCATTTCCGCGTCCGAGGTCAGGCTGTCCAGCGTGGCGGTGGCAAGGGCTGCGTTGTCCACTGCGCCGTAGGCCCCTTCTTCTGCGGCACTGCGCAGCACGGAGCGGCAGCGGGCATGGGCATACTGCACATAAAACACGGGGTTATCGCGCTGCTGGGCCACCACAAGGTCCAGATCAAACTCCATCTGGGCATCGCTCTTGCGGGTGAGCATGGTAAAGCGCACGGCATCACGCCCGACTTCGTCAATCAGGTCCCGCAGGGTAACAAACGTGCCTGCACGCTTGGACATTTTGACCGGCTGACCATCACGCAGAATATGCACGATCTGGCACAGCAGCACTTCCAGCGGTACGGTATCCCCCGTAAGGGCCTTTACGGCGGCCTTCATGCGTTTGACGTAACCGCCATGGTCCGCACCCCACACGTCAATCATGACCTGTGCGCCACGGGCGACCTTGTCCATGTGGTAGCCAATATCGTTGGCAAAGTAGGTGTTGGTACCATCCGACTTGCGCAGCGGGCGGTCCACATCATCCCCAAAGCTGGTGGAGCGGAACAGGAGCTGTTCGCGCTCTTCCCAGTCTTCTGGCAGCTTGCCTTTGGGGGGCTCCAGCACGCCGTTATACAGCAGGTCGGCCTTGGCCAGCTGGTCTATGGCGGTATCGGTTACGCCACGGGCCAGCACGTCCGCCTCGGACGAAAACACATCATGGTGCACGCCAAGGGCTGCAAGGTCTTCCTTGATCGCGCTTAACATATGGGTCACGGCAAAGCCGCGCACGGTTTCCAGCCATGTTGCGGCAGGGGCTGGCAGGGGTGTTCCGTCCACATCCACTTCGGCCAGCTTGTTGCCAAACTCGGCTGCCAGTGCCTCACCCACGGGAATAAGGTATTCGCCCTGATATTGCAGGCCACCGGGGGCAAGGGCCGAAAAATCGTCCTGCGTCATTCTGGTACCCAGCACCTGCAGGTAGCGCCAGTATGCCGCCCATGCCAGCGCCTTGACCTGATTCCCCGCATCGTTGATGTAGAATTCCTTGGTCACGTCAAACCCGGCCTTGGCCATAAGGTTGGCCAGTGCATCGCCCACCACGGCACCGCGGCAATGGCCGACATGCATGGGGCCGGTGGGGTTGGCGGATACGTATTCCACATTCACCCGCACGCCCTTGCCTGCTGTGGACTGACCATAGGCCTCACCCACAGTCAGCACCACGGGCAGCACGGCCCGCAGCACGGCGGGTTGCAGGGTGATGTTGACAAAACCGGGCCCGGCGGCAGCCACGGCAGCAATGCCTTCCACCTTTTGCAGGGCGCTGACCAGATCAGCCGCAATATCGGCCGGTTTGCGGCGCGCAGCCTTGGCCAGAAGCAGGGCGGCGTTTGTTGCCATGTCCCCGTGCGCGGGGTCACGCGTGGGGGTCAGTTCCACGCGGGCCAGCGTTTCCTCCGCCACGTCGGGCAACAGTTCGCGCACAACGGCCAGAACATGATGACGGTAACGCTGGAAAACACACTCGGACATAGACGACTCAACCCCGTAATTGGTGCAGCAAACGCGTTTATCAGCCTGCAACGGCCAGGTCCGTCAACCGCCTATGTTCTTCCATGGCGTATCGATCGGTCATGGAAGCCACGTAATCCGCCACGGTGCGGTGCACGGCTGCCTTATCTTTATCCCCCAGACGCTGCTGCCATTCGGCTGGCAACAGGTTTGGCGACTCCGTAAGGGTGGAAAACAGCTCCCCCGTTACGTGGCGGGCCTTGTGGGTCATGCGGTTGACCCGCCAATGCCTGTACAGCTTGGCAAACAGGAACTTGCGGATCCCCTTATTGGCCTCATCCATGGCTGTGCCAAAGGCCACAACGGGTGCATTGGCGGCCCGAATATCCTCAACACTGCGCGGGGCCAGATCAGCCAGCCGCGCGCGTGTGCACACCAGCACATCGGTCACCAGAGCATGAATGACACGGCGCACCATTTCGTGCCGGATACGCTGGTGGGTGCGGGTGTCGGTTTTTGGCAGGTCTGCCGCCAGTGCGCGGGCTTCGGCCAGAGCCTGCCCGACCAGTGGCACGTCCACCAGATCATCCAGCGACAGCAGGCCGGACTTTACGCCATCATCCAGATCATGCCCGTGGTAAGCAATGTCATCCGCCAGAGCAGCCACCTGTGCCTCGGCCGAGGCATAACCGCCCAACTCCAGCGGGAACAGCGCATCCACCTCTGCCAGTCTGGCGGAGGGCCTGCGCACGGGGCCATTATGTTTGGCCAGCCCTTCCAGCGTCTCCCATGTCAGGTTCAGGCCATCAAACGCCAGATAGCGCCGCTCCAGCAGCATGACCTGCCGCAGCGCCTGCGCGTTATGGTCAAACCCGCCGTACTCCTGCATGCGCGCGGCAAGTGCATCTTCCCCCGCATGGCCAAAGGGGGTGTGGCCGAGGTCATGCGCCAAGGCCACGGCCTCGGTCAGGTCTTCATCCAGCCGCAGGTAGCGGGCCATGGAACGGGCCACCTGCGCCACTTCCAGCGAATGGGTCAGCCGGGTGCGGAAAAAATCGCCCTCGTGGTTAATGAATACCTGCGTTTTATACTGCAAACGCCTGAAGCCGGAGGAATGCACCACCCTGTCCCGGTCACGCTGCCAGGGGGAGCGGGTCAGGGATTCGGGCTCTGCGTGCAGGCGCCTACCCCGGCCCTCGCCGGGCTGCACGGCATAGGGCATCAGCTCATCGCGTTGTGTGGCTTGCAGCATTACGCACCTCCTGGCCTGTCCGGGCGGCACAATGCCCACGGACCATGCCACCTGATCTTAGGCTATTGGAGGAAAGTTGACCATTGGAGGCGTCTTGCCCCTTCAAACCTGCACGCGGGCGGATTATCTATGGGGGTATGACACAGCCAGCCCCCACTTTTTCCGTCTCCGACTCCGCTGCCAACCGCATTGCCAGCGTTATCGCCAAAAAACAGGCCAGTGCCACCACCGGGCAGGAAGCCCCGGTTGCCCTGCGCGTAGCGGTGGAAGCCGGGGGGTGCAACGGGTTCCAGTATCAGTTCATCCTCATCCCGCCCGGCGGGCTGGCCGCTGATGATGTGCGCATAGAAAAAAACGGCGCGCTGGTGGTGGTGGACCCCACAAGTCTGGACCTGCTGGCCGGGGCGGAGCTGACCTTTGAGGACAAGCTGATGGGGGCACATTTTGCCGTGGCAAACCCCAATGCGGCGTCCTCCTGCGGGTGCGGCACGAGCTTTTCCCTCGCATGAAAATCGCGACATGGAACATCAACTCGGTGCGTCTGCGGCAGGATCTGGTGCTGGACTGGCTGGCGCGCGAACAGCCCGATGTGCTGATGTTGCAGGAAATCAAATGCGAGACGCATCTGTTCCCCTCCGAAGCTTTTGCGCAGGCAGGCTACCGCAGCGCCGTTGTGGGGCAGAAATCCTATAACGGCGTAGCCACTCTGGTCCGTGGGGATTTTACGGTCACAACCGAGCACCTGCCCGGCTTTACCGACCCTGCCGCCCGGTATGTGGAGGTTTGCACCCAAGGGCTGGTGCTGGGCAACCTGTACCTGCCCAATGGCAATTCCGGCGCGGAGCAGGGTTACGCCACCAAGCTGGAGTTTCTGGCAGCACTCACCGCGCGCGCGCAGGATTTTTTGCAGCAGGATACGGACTTTGTGCTGGCGGGGGATTACAATATCTGCCCCACCCCAGAGGACTGCGCACCCGGTGCGCTGGCCCCGGATGACGCCCTTGTACGCCCGCAAAGCCGGGCAGCATGGCGGCAACTGCGCTGGCTGGGCCTGACCGATGCCCTGCGCGCCCTGCACCCCCACGGTGCGGCCTATACGTTCTGGGATTATCAGGCCGGAGCATGGCCACGGGACAGCGGGTTGCGGATCGACCACATGCTGCTCTCCCCCCGTGTGGCCGAACGCCTGCAAACGGCACAACCCGACCGGGAGGAACGCGGCAAGGAGCGCCCATCCGACCACGTGCCGCTTATTGTCACGCTGGAAAATGGCGCACCCACACCCAACTAGGCCCACAGGCACAGCGGGCAACCCTGCCACGGGTGCCCGCCTGCCCTGCACCATCCGCCCCGCCTGCTTGGCGGATGCCCCGCACCTGCCTGCACTGGAGCGCGATGCCGCACAGGCATTTGCCACCACACCAGAACTGGCCTGGCTGGCCGGGGGTGATGTGCTCCCCCTTGCCGAACATACTGCCAGCATAGCCGCGCAAGCCTGCTGGGTTGCGGCCAGTGCTGCGGGGCCGCTGCTGGGGTTTGTCACAGCGCACCCTTACGGGCAGGACCTGCATATTCAGGAAATGTCGGTCACGCGGGCGGCACAGGGCCAGGGGCTGGGCCGCCGCCTGCTGCACGCCGTGTGCACAGCCGCACAGAAGCGGGGATTGCAGCGCGTAACACTTACCACGTTTGTCAACGTGCCATGGAACGCGCCATTCTATGCCTCGGTCGGGTTTTGCCATGTGCCCGATGCAGCACTGGACGCACGGCTGGCCAGCATACTGGCGGATGAGCACGCCACCGGCCTTGCCGCAATACCCCGCTGCGCCATGCAGTATGCTGTACCTGCGGCGGCTGAATGTGTTTCAAAATGAAACAGTTGCGCCGCTCAAAGCGGGCATGCGCCATCACACTGCCGTGATAAGGCCGTACCTTCCCCCCTTATGGCGGTACCAGCCCTTGCACGTTTGTTTTTTTTCATCACACTAACCACGCTCTGACGCACCGCACGTACCTGCGATGTGTGGCTGCGTTTTGTGCACACCACACCCAATGCCAAGGAGAAACATCATGGCCTGGAACGCACCAAAAGTGACGGAAATTCCGTTGGGCGCAGAAATCAACAGCTATGTCTGCGGTCAGAAAAAATAAGAGAGGGCATGCCCTCTCTCAGCCGTCAGGCGGGTTGGTGCCTCACCGACTTTCCCCCTGACGGCTTTTTTGTTTAGAAAGCGTCGTATGCTTGATATTGTCGTCCTTGGCGCAGCCGCTGGTGGCGGTTTTCCGCAATGGAACTCCAACGCCCCTGCCTGCCGCCGCGCCCGCGCGGGTGACCCCGCAGCCCCCGCCCGCACACAGGCCTCCATAGCCGTTAGCGGGAATGGCACGTCGTGGTACGTGCTGAATGCCTCCCCCGACCTGCGGACCCAGATCAACCAGACCCCCGACCTGCACCCGCGCACCGGCCTACGCTCCACCCCCATTGCCGGGGTTGTGCTGACCAGTGGGGAAATTGACGCCATTACCGGCCTGCTCACCCTGCGCGAGCGACAGGCGTTTGAGCTGTATGCAACGCAGCCGGTGCTGGACCAGCTGGACGCAAACCCCATTTTTACAGCGCTCGACCGCACACTGGTGCCCCGCCTGCCCATGGTGCTCGACCGCCCGATTGCCCTGGACCCACCGGGCTTTTGCATCACCCCGTTTTCCGTTCCCGGCAAAGTCCCCCTTTATGCCGAAAAAGCGGAAAACCCGGCCGAAATCATGACGAATGGTGAAACCATCGGGCTGGAAATAACCGATGGTACCGCCCGCACCCTGTTTATTCCCGGCTGCGCGATGATGACGGATGAACTGCGCGCCCACATTCAGGGAGCTGACGCCGTATTTTTTGACGGCACGCTCTGGACGGATGATGAAATGGTGCGCGCGGGCCTTGGCAGCAAAACCGGCCACCGCATGGGCCATATGTCCCTCGCCGACCAGCCCGATGGCACGTTCTGCGCTTTTGCGGATTTGAATGTGACCCGCAAAATCCTCATCCACATCAACAATTCCAACCCTGTTCTGCTGGCCGACAGCACCGAGCGCCAGCAGGCCGAAGCCGCAGGCTGGGAAGTGGCCTTTGATGGCATGAAGGTAAGATTATGACAGACCGTATTCTCACCCCCGATGAACTGGAAGCCGCCCTGCGCGCCATTGGCGCCGAGCGCTACCACAACCTGCACCCCTTCCACCGCGCCTTGCACGACGGCAAGCTGAACAAGGGGCAGGTACAGGCCTGGGCACTGAACCGCTATTACTATCAGGCCAGTATTCCCGCCAAGGATGCCTCCCTGCTGGCCCGCCTGCCCACCACGGAGCTGCGGCGTGAATGGCGGCGCAGGCTGGAAGACCATGATGGCACACAGCCCGGCACGGGGGGGGTTGCCCGCTGGCTCAAACTGACCGATGGCCTCGGGCTGGACCGTGCTTATGTGGAATCGCTCGATGGGCTGCTACCCGGCACGCGCTTTGCCGTGGAAGCCTATGTGCAGTTCGTGCGGGAACGCTCCATTCTGGAGGCCATTGCCTCCTCCCTGACCGAGCTGTTCTCCCCCACCATTATCAGCGAGCGGGTTGCGGGCATGCTCAGCAACTACGATTTTGTTACCGAGGAAACACTCGCCTACTTCAAGCCCCGGCTTACGCAGGCCCCGCAGGATTCCGCTTTTGCGCTGGCCTATGTGCGCGAGCACGCCCGCACGGCAGAGCAGCAGACAGCGGTGCTCAACGCGCTCAAGTTCAAATGCAACGTGTTGTGGTCCATGCTGGATGCGCTGGATTACGCCTATGTGGTCCCCGGGCGTGTTCCCCCCGGTGCATTCCGCCCAGGCCCGCAGGCATGACCGAGGCCACAGGCCCAACTTTGTGCGAGACGACCGTGCCACGCTTTGCGCGTGGCACCCGCCTGCAATATGACCGCGTGCGGGAAGTCTGGTTTATTCAGGCCCCCGAGCGCGCTTTTCATGCCGATGCCATTGCCGCCGAAGTGCTACAACTGGTGGATGGCACCCGCCCGCTCCACACCATTATAGACCTGCTGGCCGAAAAATTTACCGCCCCCCGTGCCGTTATTGCGCAGGACGTGCTGGCCATGGTGGCAGAACTGGCCACAAAGCAGGTGCTGCTGCCCGCATGAGCGCGCCCCCTCCCCCCATGAGCCTGCTGGCGGAGCTTACCCACCGCTGCCCCCTGCAATGCCCTTACTGTTCCAACCCGCTTATGCTCGACCCCAGAACGCAGGAGCTGGGCACCACGGAATGGCAGCGTGTGCTGGACGAGGCGGCGCTGATGGGCGTGTTGCAGGTGCATTTTTCTGGCGGGGAGCCAATGGCCCGCCCCGACCTGCCAGAACTTGTGCGCCACGCAGCACAGGCTGGCCTGTATTCCAACCTGATCACCTCTGGCGTACTGATCCGCCCGGACACACTGCGCGCTCTGGCCGATGCAGGACTGGACCATATCCAGCTTTCTTTTCAGGACGTGGCCCCCGCCAGCGCGGACCGCATTGCCAACATGGCAGGCGCACACGCCAAAAAGCTGGAAGCAGCACGCCTGATTACCGCAGAGGGTCTGCCGCTCACGCTCAATTTTGTCATCCATCGCCAGAATGCCGAGCGTGTGCCCGCCATGCTGGAACTGGCTGAACAGCTTGGCGCCAGACGGGTGGAAATTGCCCATACCCAGTATTATGGCTGGGGCCTGCTTAACCGCGACGCTCTCCTGCCCGACCGTGCCCAGATAGAGGCCACGACCGAAGCCGTAGCCGCAGCCCGCACCCGGCTGGCAGGGCGCATGAGCATAGATTTTGTCACCCCCGATTATTACGAGGACCGGCCCAAACCCTGCATGGGCGGATGGGGCCAGCGTTTTTTAAACATTACCCCCACGGGCAAGGTGCTCCCCTGCCACGCTGCGGAAACCATTCCCAACATCACCTTCCCCAATGTGCGCGAGGCAGGCCTTGCTGCCATATGGGAGGATTCCCCCATTTTTAACCTGTTCCGCGGCACGGAATGGATGCCCGAGCCTTGCCAGTCCTGCGCGTTCAAGGAGGAAGACTGGGGGGGCTGCCGTTGTCAGGCACTGGCACTCGCCGGCAAGGCGGATGCGGCAGACCCGGTCTGCCACAAGGCCCCCGATCACAAACAGGTCACGCAGGCTATTGCCCAGCGCCCCCAAACGCCGCCCCCCTTCCGCTACAGGCGCTTCGGGAACGCCTGAGGCAAAAAGGGTTTTTACAAAACCGGCCACCACCTGACCCAAACAGCGCCACGGATGCCATGTGCAGGCGCAGGACATGTGAACAAATTGCATCACAGCCGCACTTATGGCTAAGAGGCACCAGTAACCCGCTCGGACCCGAGCGCCCCACCATTTGCCCGGGCCGCATGGCCCCACACCCCCGGCCAAGGCGACCAACCCCATGCACCACCCAGCCGCACAGCATAACCTTGGCAAAGGCATTGCCTGCGGTGTTGGGGCGGGCGCATTGTGGGGGCTGGTTTTTCTGGCCCCCGAGCTGATCCGCAACTTCAGCGCGCTGGAAATGGCCTGTGGCCGCTACGTGCTGTACGGCCTGTTTGCCGCCGTTATGGTTGCACCACGCTGGCAGGTGCTCAGCCATACCGTAAGCCTGCGCACATGGTGGACGCTGAGTTGGCTCTCCTTTGCGGGGAATACGGCTTATTATGTGCTGCTCTCGAGCGCTGTCAAAAACGGGGGCATTACCAGCACCACTCTTGTAATCGGCTTTTTGCCTGTGTTGGTGACACTGGTTGGCAGCCGCGACAAGGACGCCCTGCCCCTGCGCCAGCTTTTACCTTCCATTCTGCTGTGCCTGACCGGTGCTGCGTGCATTGGCTGGCAGGCCATGCATACGCATGCACATTCTGTTGCCCGTGCGCCTTTTCTGGGGTTGCTCTGCGCTGTTGCGGCCCTTGGCTCCTGGACACTCTATGCCGTGGGGAATAGCCGCGCACTCGTGCGCCAGCGGCATTTTTCCGCTCATGACTGGAACCTGCTGACCGGGCTTGCCACTGGCGCCCAGAATGTGGTCCTGCTCCCCCTTGCCCTTCTGCTGGACAGCACAGCCCACGGGCTGGAGCAATGGCGCAACTTTGCACTGGTGAGTGCGGGCGTTGCCCTGCTGGCCTCCATTGCAGGCAACGCGCTGTGGAACAGAATGAACCAGCTCCTCCCGCTGACACTGGTGGGGCAGATGATTCTGTTCGAAACCCTGTTTTCCCTCTGCTACGGTTTCATATGGGAACAGCGATTGCCCAGCGGGATGGAAACACTGGCCTTTGGCTGTGTGGTGCTGAGCGTATTGCTGTGCGTACGCGCCCACCGCAAACCGGCAACCGCTGCGTAACCCCCCACTGCTTCCACTTTTTGCCTGTTGAGCTAACGGGAGCCCCAGCCTGCTTTTTCCCCTGCTATTTCTATTACCGGGCGCATGTATTAGGTTGCGCTGCATTGTAACCACGGGGGGATGACCATGAGCGACGAACACAAATGCCCGCAATGCGGCTGTGAACATATCTATCAGGATGGCGGGCTATGGGTCTGCCCCGAATGTGCGCACGAATGGAACGAATTCTCCACCAGTGCAACGGATGCGGATGCAGGCGGTTCTGGCGTTATCCATGATGCCAACGGCAACGTTCTGGCTGATGGGGACACCATTACAGTCACCAAAGACCTTAAGGTAAAAGGGTCTTCTCTGGTGGTTAAAAGCGGCACCAAGGTCAAGAACATCAAACTGGTCGATGGCACGGACGGCCACAACATTGCGTGCAAAATAAGCGGCATCGGGGCCATGAACCTGAAGTCGGAATTTGTAAAAAAATCCTGACCTCCCGCACAAGACCTTACTGGCATGGGCGATACAAAGCCCCATGCCAGTACATATGGTTTGGAAAAAACAAACCTATTATGAGGTCTCTGACTTACCATGCGGCACAGAAGTATGCCGCGCCTACGCACTTGCTGAGCCAATATCCGGCTGCGTTTTGTGCCTATGCCCCAAACAAAACAGCCTGCCCCATAAGGGCAGGCTGCATGCAAACCACGACAGGCAAAAAGCTCAGGCGGCTTTTTTACCGTTGGCCTTGAAAATACCCGATGTAAATTCCCACACCCGACCCACATTGCGGATCACCTTGGCAATGGCGGGGGTTGTGGTCGGGCGCAGCAAGCGCGGGTCATACCCGGCAAAGCGCCGATCATCTTCTTCCAGACACAGGTCCATAAAGTCCGGCAGGCTGATCTGGATGTTGGTCACTTCCTTGGTGCCGGTTACGGTAAAGTTGTTGTCCTGCGTATGGACCTGCCCGCTATCATCCACCGTGCGGGCAAGGCTCATGCGTTCGTAGGCCAGAAAGCCCCAGACAGCCCATACCTTTGCCTCAAAGAACGGGCGACGCCACCACGGCATAACCGCGCGATACCAGGCCAGCCAGTTGGCAAAGAGCAGGATATGGCGGCATTCTTCCTGCATGATCGGCTCGAACGTGTCGGTCAGGGCTTCGGGGAAGTAGCCCGAACGCTTGGCCAGTTCGAACATGCCAAACGCAAAAAAGCTGTCCACGCATTCCGAAAAACCAGTGACCAGATAGGCCCATTCCACGTCCTTCGGCTCCACATACGGGGGCTCGGGGGCCATGGGAATGTTGTAGGCTGCCACCATTTTGGACAGCACTTCCTTATGCCGGTTTTCTTCCCACGCATTGCGTGAGATGGCGTCCTTGACATCAGGATCCGTGACCAGACTGGCGTAAGCGGCCATACGCAGGCGGGCCTTGCCCTCGGTCTGCACGGCAATATCCCAGATCGGCAGGGAGGTTACGCGGTGCAGGGTTTCGGGGTCCAGCTTGGGCCAGTCAATGACAGATGGCTTGTACGGGTTGAACGTGTCGCGGAACATGGCCGCGAGTGCGCGCTTATGCTCTTCCGAACCCGGCTTAAGCGGCCCGCGAATGGGGCTCAGCCAATGCCGCGCGCGGAAATCCGCTTCGGCCACAGCCTCGGCATTAGGGGGTGCAGGAAGGTCATCCATACTTTCCGGCAGATGGGAGTAAATATCGCTCAGAGAACCCATGTGAGGAACCCGTTATCTGGGGACCTCCCCTTTTTGCAACCGGCCCTGACTGGCTGGAACGTCGGAAGGTCCAATAAACCTGAAACATGCCGCCATCCCCATTGCCGGGAATGGCGACGACGCCCCGTGTTAGTGCAGATCAGCCAGCTTAGAAATGATCTTGGTCACTAAACCGTAATCTATCGCTTCTTTTGCGGACATCCAGTAGTTGCGGTCCGTGTCCTTGACGACTTTTTCGTAAGGCTGCCCGGTTTCACGCGCGAAAAGGTGGTTCAGGCGTTCGCGCATTTTAATGATCTCGCGCGCTTCGATATCAATATCAGTTGCCGGGCCACGCACACCGCCCATGGGCTGGTGCAGCAAAAAGCGCGTGTTGGGCAGGCAGAATCGGCGGTCCTTGTGACCTGCGGCAAAAATAAGCGCGCCAGCAGAAGCCACCCAGCCCGTGCCGATCATGTTGACCGGAGCAATCGAATCGACAAAGCGGATCATGTCATGGATCGTGTCGCCACTTTCCACGTGCCCGCCGGGGGAGTTGACGTACACATCAATCGGCTTGTCGGATTCACCGGCCAGTGCCAGCAGGCGGCCGGTTACGTCGCGCGCAACCTTGTCGTTTATCCCACCAAAAATAAGCACCTTACGCTGCTTGAACAGCTTGTGCTCCAGTTCGCCCTGCGGGGCGCCAGAGGCCTTACCTTCCTCTTTTTCGGGGGTTTCCGGGGTTTCCGGTTCATCGTCCAGCCTGATGGCGTTACGGGAGAAGATGCCTGTCATTGCTGTCTCCGCACATTGTTCCGTAGCAGTGTTCATTCCCTTATCCTGCGCTGCCCGAACGTGCCTGCCAAGGGGCAATCATGCGCTCTCTCGCCACGGGGGAGGGAAAAGGGTAAGGTGCGGGGCAATTTTATATCAGATTTTTCGGAGCATTCCCCCCGCCATGCAGCAGCCCCCTCTGGAGCAGAAGCCGACCAGCCGGACCAACGCCCCCCGGCCAGACCGCTTTTTGCAGGCTGCCAGCATGGCTGCTCTTGTTGCACTGGGTGGCACATTAAGCGCCTGCCAGCACCGCGATGCTATTGATACAGCTCTGGACTGGTCACGCAGTATGCGCGGCGGCGCCATTGCCGAGCAGCGCCCCCCACCACCCGGGCGCTACGACCCCTACCCCAAAGTGGGCCTGACCCCAACGGATGTGCCCGAAGTGCCCTCCCCCGATGCGCGCGCCCTGTTAAGCGAACAGCTGACCCGCGACCGCAACCTGACCTACCGGACCGTGGCCGCCAACGGGACCATGATCCCCAACATTCCGCCCCCACCCAATGCAAGCGGCAGAACCAGTGCGCAAAAGGCCCAGCCAACCCTGCCCGCAGGCGTAAGCGGCGCGGTGATGGATGCAGCCGACAGCGCCCCCCAGCCCGTGCGGGCACCCCTGCGTTCGGCCGTATCCAGCCTGCCAGCAGGCACCACGGGCTCCTCCCCCGCACCGGAGGAAGCCGAGGCGGAAGTGGCCATGCCCGAGGTGCACAAAAAAGCGGATATTCCCGAATTACGCCCCGACCAGATTCCGCAAATACCTCAGACCCCGCCCACGGCCCCCAGCTTCCCCGGTTTTGATGTGCCAACGGATGCAAACCTGCCCGATGCCGTGCGCCCCAACTATGACCTGACCGATATAAAAGGCACGGCCTTCCATTTTGTGCCCCAGTCCGACCAGCTTTCCAGCGGGCAGGACGCGGCACTGGCCAAGATTGTGCAAAAATGGCCAAACGGCCCCCTGACCATCCGCGGGTTTGGTGATGCCGCATCCATGAGCCCGCAGGATCAGGCCGATGCTGTACGCCTTGGGCTGCTGCGTGCCCAGCGCCTTGCCGTGGAACTGACCAAACGGGGCATTCCCGCCAGCGCCATAACCGTACGGGGCGATGCCTTTGGCACAGGGGCAAAGGTGGTTACCCCGCCCTGATCCCGCGCACACCCCCCTTTTGCTCCGCCCCACATGCGGTAAAAACGCACCCGCACGGCGGTTTTGCATCCAGAGGAGTTGCCTGTTCCATTTTGGCGATTACTATGCTCACTCCCTTCATCCTACAGGGGCCATGTTCCCTGTCCTTTCAGAGCACCCAAAGTCCATGACCGAAGAGTTCCATCGCATCCGCCGCCTGCCGCCTTATGTTTTCGCCTCTGTCAATCAGGCCAAGGCAGCAGCGCGCGCACGGGGCGAGGATATTATTGACCTTGGCATGGGCAACCCCGACACCCCCACCCCACCCCATATTGTGAACAAACTGATTGAAACGGTGAACGACCCACGCTCGCACCGTTACTCGGTCAGCCGTGGCATTCCCGGCCTGCGCAAGGCCGTGGCGGGGTATTATGACCGGCGCTTCAACGTCAAACTCAACCCCGACAGCGAAGTGATTGTTACCCTTGGCTCCAAGGAAGGGCTGGCCAATCTGGCCTCCGCCATTACCAGCCCGGGGGACACCATTCTGGTGCCCAACCCGTCCTACCCCATTCACCAGTTCGGGTTTATTATTGCGGGTGCGTCCGTGCGCTCCATCCCCGCCACCCCGAACGAGGACATGCTGCGCGCACTTGAGCGCGCCGTGCGCCACTCCGTGCCCAAGCCCACGGCGCTGATTGTCAACTTCCCGTCCAACCCCACATCGTATCTGGCTGATCTGGATTTTTATAAGGAACTGGTCGCCTTTGCCCGGCGTGAGGAAATCTGGATTCTGTCCGACCTTGCCTATGCCGAAATCTATTTTGGCGATCTGGTTCCCCCTTCCATTCTGGCAGTACCGGGCGCGCGTGACATTGCGGTGGAATTTACCTCGCTGTCCAAGACCTACTCCATGGCTGGCTGGCGCGTGGGTTTTGCCGCAGGCAACGAACGGCTGATTTCCGCCCTTACCCGCATTAAATCCTATCTGGATTACGGGGCCTTCACCCCCATTCAGGTTGCCGCCGTAACCGCGCTGAACGGCCCGCAGGACTGCGTGGCCGACCTGCGCAACCTGTACAAGGAACGGCGCGACGTGCTGATCAAGGGCCTGCATTCCGCCGGGTGGGACGTGCCCTCCCCCGAAGGGTCCATGTTTGCATGGGCTCCCATTCCCGAACCTTTCCGCGAGATGGGGAGTGTTGCCTTCTCCAAACTCCTGCTTGAAGAAGCCGGCGTTGCCGTAGCACCGGGCCTTGGGTTTGGTGAATATGGTGATGACCACGTCCGCATCGGGCTGGTGGAAAACACCCACCGCCTGCGGCAGGCCCTGCGCTCCATCAAGGGCTTTATGGCCGCCCACGGCGTCAAGGCCCCTCCCTCCTCCAACCCAGCCCAAAAACCGGAGTCTGTTGCACCGTGACATCCTGTTCCTCTTCTTCTCCTCTTCGTCTTGGCATTGCCGGGCTCGGCACGGTTGGCGCGGGCGTTATCAAACTGCTGCGGGCCAATGCGGACCTACTGAGCGCACGGGCTGGCCGCCCGCTGGAGGTTGTGGCCGTTAGCGCGCGCGAGCGCACGCGCGACCGTGGGGTGGATGTGTCCGCCCTGCGCTGGTACGACAACGCCACCGATCTGGTAAACGACCCCGATGTGGACGTGGTGGTGGAACTGATTGGCGGGGCAGAAGGCACAGCCCGTACGCTGGTGGAAGCAGCCCTTAAAGCAGGCAAACCTGTGGTTACCGCCAACAAGGCGCTGCTGGCCCTGCATGGCTCCACCCTTGCCCGCCTGAGTGCTGACAACAACGCCCCCCTGCTGTTTGAAGCAGCAGTTGCTGGCGGTATTCCCGCCATTAAAACCGTGCGCGAAGGGCTGGCAGCGGACCGCCTGCTGCGCGTGGGCGGTATTCTTAACGGCACCTGCAACTACATCCTCACCGTCATGCGTGAAACGGGCAAGGATTTTGCAACCGTGCTCAAGGATGCGCAGGACCTCGGCTATGCCGAAGCCGACCCCTCCACCGATGTGGACGGGCTGGACGCAGCCCACAAACTGACCATTCTGGCAGGTCTGGCCTTTGGTCAGCCCGTAGCGTTTGACAGCGTGCATGTAGAGGGCATCCGCCGCATTGGTGCGGTGGACCAGAGTTTTGCCCGCGCCCTTGGCTACCGGATCAAGCTGCTGGGCCTTGCCAGCATGACCGATGCCGGGCTGCACGCCCGCGTAACCCCCTGCCTTGTGCCCCAGCAGGCTCCGCTGGCACAGGTGGATGGCGTCTTTAACGCTGTGGTGGCTGAAGGCGAGTTTGTTGGCCGGATCATGATCGAAGGACGCGGGGCCGGTGCTGGCCCCACGGCCAGTGCGGTCACGGCGGATCTGGTGGATATTGCCCGTGGCAACACCATTGCCGTGTGGGGCGTGCAGACCAGCGCCCAGCCCCCGCTGCGGGCCTGCCCCATTTCCAGCGGGGAAGGTGCCTTCTACCTGCGCCTGATGGTGGAAGACCGCCCCGGCGTTATTGCCGACATTACCGCCATCCTGCGTGATTGTGGCGTATCGCTGCGCAGCATGCTCCAGCACCCGGCGGAAAATGACAGCACGCCTTATGTTCCCCTTGTTCTGGTCACACATCGGACATCCGAGGCGGCTATGCAGGACGCCGTCACCCGGATTGACGCTTTGACTGTTGTGACAGACTCCACAGTTGTGATCCGGATCGAGGCTGCCTGAAGCAACCCGCCAGCCCCGCCCGATCAATTGTGTAATTAAGGATCCCGCTTTCTCATGTCTGATTCCATTGGCCCCTCTCCCTTCGTTGTTTCCGACCGCAATCTGGCTCTTGAGCTGGTGCGCGTGACCGAAGCGGCGGCCCTTGCCTCTGCCCGCTGGACGGGCCGCGGCCGTAAGAACGATGCAGACGGTGCCGCGGTGGAAGCCATGCGCATTGCCTTTGACACCGTGGCCATTGATGGCACCGTGGTCATTGGTGAGGGCGAAATGGACGAAGCGCCCATGCTCTATATTGGCGAGAAAGTGGGCTCCGGCGGCCCGGCCATGGACATTGCCGTGGACCCGCTGGAAGGCACCAACCTGTGCGCAAAGGACATGCCAAACGCCATTACGGTGGTGGCACTGGCCGAACGCGGCAACTTCCTGCACGCACCCGATGTGTACATGGACAAGATTGTGGTTGGCCCCAACCTGCCCGCAGGTGTGGTGGACCTTGAAAACACGATTGAAACCAACCTGAAGAACCTTGCCAAAGCCAAAGGCAAAAGCGTGCAGGACCTGCTGCTGTGCACGCTCGACCGCGAACGGCACGAGGAAATGATTGCCCGCGCCCGTGCTGCCGGTGCTCGCGTGCGCCTGCTGAGCGATGGCGACGTGGCCGGTGGCATTGCTGCCTGCCTTGATAGCAGCCAGGTCGATATTTACGTCGGCTCCGGTGGTGCGCCCGAAGGGGTGCTGACCGCCGCCGCCGTGCGCTGCGTGGAAGGCCAGATGCAGGGCCGCCTGCTGTTTGAAGATAACGCCCAGCGCGAACGCGCCCAGAAGATGAACCCCGGCAAAAACCCCGACCGCAAGCTGGACCTGCATGATATGGCAGCAGGCTCAGTGCTGTTCTCGGCCACTGGGGTCACCACCGGTGCGCTGCTGCGCGGCGTGCGGCAGTACCCGCATCAGGCGGTGACGCACTCGCTGGTCATGCGTTCCAAATCTGGCACGTCCCGCTTTATTGAAGGGCACCACAACTTCAAAACCAAAACATGGACGCCGCAATAACAGGCGTTTTTTAACCCCATGCTCTCGACCACATCACCAGAGGGGGCGCACGCCCCCACCCCAGCCGCAACACCAGCCGTGCTCAATGTAGAGCACAGCGTGAACGCACGACGCTGGTCCTGGCGGGAGGGAGCAGACAACCCGACCACCAACCGGCTGGGGGCCGCACTGGCCCAGCAGCTTGGCATACCCGAAATTGTAGGCCGCCTACTGGCCATGCGCGGGGTCAGCCCCGAGCATGCACCGCATTTTCTGGCCCCCACCCTGCGCGCCCTTATGCCCGACCCGTCCTGCCTGACGGATATGGACAAAGCCGCCGCCCGCATGGCGCAGGCCGTACAGGCGGGGGAAACCATAGGTATTTTTGGCGATTATGACGTGGACGGCGCATGCGCCAGTGCCGTGCTGGCCGCTTTTTTTGAACAACTTGGCTGCTCCGTTCTCACCCATATTCCCGACCGCATGACCGAAGGGTATGGCCCCAACCTGCCAGCACTTGAGGCACTGGTGGCCCAGGGTGCCAAACTGCTGGTCTGTGTGGACTGTGGCACAGCCTCTGCCGATATTCTGAACCAGCTTGCAGGCAAGGCCGATGTGGTGGTGCTGGACCACCACAAGTCGGAAGATGCCCTGCCAGCCATTCTGGCCACGGTTAACCCCAACCGGGCGGACTGCTCATCGGGTCTTGGGCATATCTGCGCTGCGGCACTGAGTTTTCTGGCCACTGTTGCGACCAGACGCACCCTGCGCGAGAACGGTTTTTTTAACGCAAGCCATCCCCAGCCCGACCTGCGCCCTCTGCTGGACCTTGTTGCGCTGGCCACGGTGTGTGACGTCATGCCCCTGCAAGGGGTCAACCGCCTGTTTGTAGCCGAGGGGCTAAAGGTTATGGCGGCCCGACAGCGTGTAGGGGTTGCCGCCCTGCTTGAAATTGCAGGTGTCAGCAAGGCACCTGATGCGTTTTCGTGCGGGTTTGCGCTGGGGCCGCGCATTAATGCGGGCGGACGCATAGCCGAAGCCGCACTTGGCCTGCGCCTGCTCCGCTGCCCGGATGTGCATGAAGCAAAGCAGATGGCCGAGCGGCTGGATGCCGTCAACCGCCGCAGGCAGGATGTGGAAGCCGATATTCTGGACCGCGCCATGGAGCAGGCAGCAGAACAGAAGGACGCCGGCCACGGTGTTATTCTGCTCGCGGGCAAGGACTGGCACCCCGGTGTCGTGGGAATTGTGGCAGGGCGCATAAAAGAACGCTTCAACCGCCCTGCCCTTGTTGGCGCGCAGCAGGAGGACGGGAGCATAAAAGGCTCTGGCCGCTCGGTTGCCGGGCTGGACCTTGGTACGGTCATTATTGCCGCACGTCAGGCCGGACTGCTTAAAACAGGTGGCGGGCACGCCATGGCTGCGGGTTTTTCGCTCCATGCAGACAAGCTGGCGGAGTTCCACTCTTTTCTCGATACCCGTCTGCCACAGGCGGCGGAACTGCCGCCCACCGTGGACCTGACCATAGATGCCGTTGTGGCCGTAACCGGAGCCACGGCAGAACTGGCGACCGATATGGCAGCCCTAGCCCCCTTTGGCGCAGGCAACCCCGAACCACTTATTGCCCTGCCCAATGTGCATATTGTACGCACCGACCGCATAGGGCGGGACAGCAACACCCTGCGGGTGCTGATCCGCGCCAGCAATGGCAGCAGGCTCAAGGCACTTCTGTTCAAGGCGGACAACAACCCGCTCGCCGTTGTGTTGGAAGACGCAACCCGCCCCGCCCTGCATCTGGCAGGTTACCTGCGGGCAGAAAGCTGGAACGGACGCACGGACGCCACTTTTTTTGTGCAGGACGTAGCCCGAGCCTGAACGGCCCTACCCTGTGCAGGCACAGGGGGCTTATTCCCCCTGTGCGGCGTTGCGGCGGGCTGCGACTTCCTTCTTCATGGCTTCCTGCACTTTTTCAAACGCGCGCACTTCAATCTGGCGCACCCGCTCGCGGGAAATGCCGTAGTCGTGGGCGAGTTCTTCCAGCGTTGCCGGGTCATCCTTGAGGCGACGTTCGGTGAAAATGCGGCGTTCACGCTCGTTCAGGGTTTCGAGTGCTGTGGCAAGCAGGGCCTTGCGACCCGACATTTCCTCGTTTTCGGCGTAAACCTCTTCCTGGTTCACCTGATCGTCCACCAGACGGTCCTGCCATTCGCTTTCCAGGTCCGTTTTAAGCGGGGCGTTCAGGCTGTGGTCAGGTGCAGCCATGCGGCGGTTCATGTCCACCACATCCTGCTCGGACACACCAAGAGTTGTGGCGATCTTGTTGACCTGTTCGGGCTGAAGGTCACCATCATCAATCGCCTGCATCTGCCCTTTAAGGCGGCGCAGGTTGAAGAACAGCTTTTTCTGGGCTGCCGTTGTGCCCATTTTGACCAAAGACCAGCTATGCAGGATGTATTCCTGAATGGCAGCGCGGATCCACCACATGGCGTAAGTGGCCAGCCGGAAGCCTTTTTCGGGGTCAAAGCGGCGCACGGCCTGCATCATCCCCACATTGCCTTCGCTGATCAGTTCATTGATCGGCAGACCATAACCCCGGTAGCCCATGGCAATTTTGGCAACCAGACGCAGGTGGGATGTCACCAGCCGGTGGGCTGCCTTGACATCTCCCTTATCGCGCCATTTGCGTGAAAGGGTGAGTTCTTCTTCTGGCGTGAGCAGGGGATACTTACGAATTTCCTGAAGGTACCTTGAAAGATTGCCTTCAGGCCCAACATCAATGACGGAAGCCATGATTTGAGTACTCCTTCCTGAGATGGAAACTCCCACGGATGCGTTTGGTTCCTGTTCCGTTAACAGGCGCATCCAGACTTGCAGCGGCGAGTCCCATTACCCGATGGAAAACTAGACGGCCCTTGCATCTACCCTCGGCATGAGCAGCAGAGACCAAAGGCCCCTTCCCGCTTTACGGAAAAGTGAGCGGTATGGACCAAGAGGGTGCGCCTGAAAAATGCACCCTGTCAAGAAAACAGGTGCGGATGGTAACAAAACTGCCACAGTTAGTGGACCGTAGCGGTCCCCTTTAATGCGGACTCGGAGCAGGCCTGCGCCGTTACGAGTCGCTCAGGGCCTGTTCCAGTTCCTGCATGTCGGGCGGCATTGGGGTTTCAAACAGCAGGTTTTCGCCCGTTCTGGGGTGGGTAAAGCCCAGCCGCGCCGCATGGAGCGCCTGACGGGGGAAGTCCAGCCCAGCCCCCTTGCCCACCGGGGACAGGCCACGGGCCGCAGCAGGCACGCGCCGCAGGTAGAGCGGGTCCCCCATAAGCGGGTGGCCATTGGCCGAAAAATGCACCCGGATCTGGTGCGTGCGGCCCGTTGCCAGTTTGCACGCAACAAGGGCGGCCGAAGCACTGAACACCTTGAGCGTGCGGTAATGGGTCAAGGCCCATTTGCCACCATGGGTAACCAGCGCCATGCGTTTGCGGTCCCGCTTGTCGCGGCCTATTGCGCCTTCATAATCCCCCTCCGCAGGGGTAGGCACACCCCAGCAGAACGCCAGATAGGCACGGTCTATGCGGCGGGCGGCAAAATCATCCGAGAGAGCCAGATGCGCTTTTTCCGTTTTGGCAACCACCATAACGCCCGACGTATCCTTATCCAGCCGGTGCACAATGCCGGGGCGGCGCTCCCCGCCAATGCCCTTAAGGCTATTGCCGCAATGGGCGATCAGGCCGTTGACCAGCGTACCCGTCTCGTTCCCCGGTGCGGGGTGGACCACCAGCCCCGCGGGCTTGTCCAGCACGATCAGGTCATCATCTTCATACAGGATGTTAAAATCCATGGCTTCGCCCTGCGGGGTAGCAGGGGCTGCGGCGGGCAGGTCCAGCACCACCACCATTCCTGCCCGGACCGGTGTGGCAGGTTCACGCAACACCACACCATTGCACAGGAGGTTCCCGCCCTCGATCAGCCCTTTGATGCGTGAGCGCGAAGGGGCTCCGGGGCAGTTGGACAAAAACCGGTCCACCCGCTCGCCCGCCTGTGCGGCATCCACCGTAAAGGCCAGTGTGGTGCCGTGGGTAGGGCCAAGGCCGGGCGCGGCTTCGCCTTGAGGGGGAACTGTATGTGCCAAACCCGTTTGTCTCATTCACGCTTATGGGGTGGAATTGCGCGTACAAAGCCTGCTTGCAGGCTGTGCGTCAAGCCGCAGGATGTAAACCACCAGCCCAGCCTGCCGCGTGGCCTGCACGTCTTTTGGTGTGCCCGTACACCATGCCCCCTTGCCCTGCGCCATATACGGCAGGATAGTGTGCGGGCATGACCCACTACCCCACCATTGCCCGCACCTACCAGACCGCCCTGCGCCACCGCAGCCTTGTGCTGGCCGGGCTTTTGGGTGCGCTGGCCCTGTCTGTCCTGCTGGATTGCGCGGTGGGGCCTGCCGAACTTTCCCCCACAACCATGCTGCGTGCTGTCTTTGCCCCTACCGGGGTAGATGAGCAGACAAGCCTGATTGTCTGGCAGATCCGCCTGCCTTACGCACTTATGGCGGCCTGCGTGGGGGCTGCACTGGGGCTGGCAGGGGCGGAAATGCAGACAATTCTGGCCAACCCGCTGGCCAGCCCGTTTACGCTGGGCCTGTCCGCCGCCGGGGCGTTTGGCGCGTCCCTTGCCATTGTGCTGGGCTGGCACGTAGCGCATATGCCCGACATGTGGCTGACCGCAGGGAGCGCCTTTGTCTGTGCGGCCCTGTCTGTATGGATTCTGGACATGCTGGTGCGGCTGCGTCAGGGCGGGACGGGCACAGTTATCCTGTGCGGGGTGGCACTTGTGTTTTCGTTTCAGGCATTGGTTGCCCTTATGCAGTTTGTGGCAAACGAGGACGCCCTGCAAAATCTGGTGTTCTGGACCCTTGGTAGCCTGACCCGCGCAACATGGGGCACGCTGGGCCTGCTGGCCGGGGCTCTGGCCTGTATCCTGCCATTTTCGCTCCGGGCGGCATGGCCACTTACCACCCTGCGTATGGGGGAGGACCGGGCTGCAAGCCTTGGGGTGGATGTGCCACGCCTGCGCCGTGCGGCCCTGCTGCGCATAAGCCTTTTATGCGCGCTGGCCGTAGCCTTTGTGGGGGTTATTGGCTTTATCGGGCTGGTGGCCCCCCATATTGCCCGCCGCCTTGTGGGGGAGGACCACCGTTTTTACCTGCCTGCCAGCCTGTTGAGCGGGGCGTTCATTCTCTCCCTCGCAGCCCTTGTTGCGCGTGTGCTGGTGCCCGGTGTTGTGGTGCCAACAGGTATTGTGACCGCTCTGGTGGGCATACCGTTTTTTCTGGTTATTGTGCTGCGCCGTGGGGAAGGGGTGCCATGACGCCCCCCGTGCCAGCCGGGCTGACGCTGCATAACCTGACTGTGCGGTACGGGCGCAAATCCGTAATCTCCGAACTGGATGCAGGGCCGTTCCCCCACGGGGCGGTCTGTGCCGTTCTGGGCCCCAATGGCAGCGGCAAATCCACCCTGCTGCGCGCCACTGGGGGGCTGTTGCACGCCACAGGCACACTCATGCTGGATGGGGTGGACCTTACCCCCCTGCCCCGGGCCCAACGGGCGCAACACTGCCTGTACCTGCCCCAGACCTTGCCAGAGCCCGTGCGCCTGAGCGTGCTGGATGCCATGCTGGCCGCCCGCCACGCCACAGGCAGGCAGGGCAACACCAGCACGACAGCGGACATAGACGCCGCCATGGCCTGTCTGGCCGATGTGGGCATTGCCCACCTTGCCACGCAAAGCCTGCACGAACTCTCCGGCGGGCAGCGCCAGCTTGCAGGGCTGGCACAGGCCCTTGGCCGCAAACCCCGCGCCCTGCTGCTGGATGAACCCCTGAGCGCGCTTGACCCGTACTACCAGCAGACCGTTATGGCCCTGATCCGGCGTGAGACCGCACAGCGCAATCTGGTCACGCTAATTGTGCTGCATGACCTGAACATCGCACTCAACCAGTGCGATCTGGCGTGCCTTTTGCACAATGGCCATATTCTGGCCTACGGCCCCCCGGCGGAAGTTTTAACCCCCGAGCACCTGCGCACCGTGTACCGTATTGAGGCACGGGTAGATACAGGGCGGGACGGGCAACGCTTCATCAGCACCGCAGGTGTGGTTTAACGCCCCTTAGGTGCCACAATAGGTATAGGGTACTACCTCGTCAGGTGTGGGAGGTAATGTGTAGCCTTCCATGCCCGGCTGCTCCACATAAGGGGTGGCCAGCACGCTCAGCATTTCCCGGAACGGTGTGTAATCGTGCTGTTTTACGGCGGCCTGAATCATGGCCTCCACCTTGTGGTTGCGTGGAATATAGCACGGATTGACCTGCTGCATGGCGCTGGCACGGGCGGCATAGTCCGCACTCCCCTGCTGCGCCACACGGGCACGCCAGCGGGCCAGCCAGGGGCTGGTACTGGCAGGCAACCCGGCCGGCAGGCCGGGGCCGCGCAAAGCCTCGCCATGACTGAGAGCGCGGAAGGTGTTGGTCATGTCCATCTTTTCCGCCTCCATATGGTCCAGCAGGGTTTTGAACAGGGTTTCATCCTCCTCATCCTCCCCCACCAGCCCCAGCTTTGCGCGCATGCCAGCAAAATAGGCTGCATGAAAATGCGGATGGAACGCCCCAAGTGCCTGCTGGGCCAGACTGATGGCCTGCCCGTCCTCCTCCGCCAGCAGGGGGAGCAGGGCCTCGGCAAAACGGGGCAGGTTCCACAGGGCTATGGTCGGCTGGTTGGTATAGGCGTAACGGCCACGCTTATCTATGAAGCTGAACACGGTGGCCGGGTTGTAGGTGTCCATAAAGGCGCAGGGGCCGTAATCTATGGTTTCCCCCGATATGGCCATGTTGTCGGTGTTCATGACCCCATGAATAAAGCCGACCAGCATCCACTGCGCCACAAGGGCCGCCTGCGCCGCCACCACGGCCTGTAGCAGCGCTACATAGGGCTGCGCCTCCTGTGCTACCTGCGGGTAAAGCCGGGCAATGGCAAAATCGGCCAGTGCGCGCAAGGCCTGCCTGTCCTGCCGGGCGGCAAAGAACTGGAACGTACCAACGCGGATATGGCTGCGCGCCACACGGGCCACAATGGCACCGGGCAAGGGTGTTTCACGGTAAACGCGCTCCCCCGTTGCCACGGCGGCCAGCGCACGGGTGGTGGGGATGCCAAGGGCTGCCATGCTCTCACTCAGCAGGTATTCACGCAGGACAGGACCAAGGGCGGCCCGGCCATCCCCACTGCGGGAATAAGCCGTGGGGCCGGAACCTTTGAGTGCAATTTCGCGCAGATGGCCGTTGCGGTCCTCAACCTCCCCCAAAAGCAGGGCGCGGCCATCCCCCAGCTGGGGAGAAAAATGGCCAAACTGGTGCCCCGCATACACAGTTGCCAGCGGGTCCATGCCCTGTGGCATCTGGTTGCCTGCCAGCATGGCCAAGCCCTGTGGCCCGGCCAGCCATGCTGCATCCAGCCCCAGTTCCGCGGCCAGTGCCGTGTTCAGGGCAATCAGTTCAGGCCGGGCAACCGGGGTGGGCTGCGTGCGGGTATAAAAGCTGGAGGGCAGCGTTGCATAACCCTGCCGGATAGAAGAATGAGGCATTGTTACACCACCTTGCAAAAAAGCCTTGGCACTGTGCCGCGGGGCTTCCAGCCCTGCCGCAGCCGCACAACACACAGGAACGGACCACATACGCCATGGTTTGCACCTGTCTGGCACAGACACGGCGAACATGATAGGAAAGAGCCCAACCGGGCCACCGGCAGGCTGCCTTATGGCGTGCCTGAAGCAACAGAATAAACCCGTATATCGGAGCAACCAGGCCCCTGGTCCCCACACCAGCGCCGCGGAAAACGCGAGAACACCATGACCACCGTAGCCGACAACATTGCCTTCAAGATCACCCGCAAAACGGATGGCACCCCCGCCACCGAGCGTGAAAGCCTGGTCGCCAACCCCGGTTTTGGCCGCGCTTTTACCGATCATATGGCTGTTGTTACCTATACGGAAGGCAGGGGCTGGCATTCGGCCGAAATTCTGCCCCGCCAGCCGCTCATGCTCGACCCCGCTGCCTCCGTGCTGCACTACGCGCAGGAAATCTTTGAAGGCATGAAGGCCTACCGCGCCCCCAATGGCGGTGTGCAGCTCTTCCGCCCCGAAGCCAATGCCCGCCGGTTCCAAAAATCGGCCGAGCGCATGGCCATGGCGGAACTGCCTGAAGACCTGTTTTTGGAAGCGGTGACCCAGCTGGTCAAAATCGATCAGGACTGGGTGCCCGCACCCGAGGTGGGCACGCTTTACATCCGCCCCTTCATGATTGCGACGGAAGCAGCCCTTGGGGTCAAGCCTGCCTCCGAGTTCAAGTTCATTGTCATTGCCTGCGCAGCGGGGGAATACTTCTCCAAGGATGCCGGTCCGGTTTCGGTCTGGGTGGAAACGGAAACCGTGCGCGCCTCCCGCGGGGGCACGGGTACGGCCAAATGCGGCGGCAACTACGCTGCCAGCCTGACCGCACAGATGGAAGGCAAGCACCACGGCTGCCAGCAGGTTCTGTTTCTGGACGCGGAAGAACGCCGCTGGCTGGAAGAAATGGGCGGCATGAACGTGATGATGGTGTTTGAAGATGGCACCCTGCTGACCCCCCCGCTGGAAGGCGGCACCATTCTGCACGGCATTACGCGGGATAGCCTGCTGACACTGGCGCGCGATGCGGGCCTGACCGTAAAGGAAGAGCGCTACGCGCTTGACCAGCTTTTTGCCGATGCCAAATCCGGCAGGCTCAAGGAAGTGTTTGCCTGTGGCACGGCGGCTGTTGTGTCCCCCATCGGAGCATTCAAGAGCAAGACGGATAGCTGCACCATCAACAACAATCAGGTGGGTGATGTCACGGCAAAGCTGCGCCAGAAGCTGTGCGACATCCAGTTTGGCCGCGCGGCTGACCCACATAACTGGATCAGCACCGTAGCGTAAGGCCACCTCAGGGCACCCTGCTCAAACACCCCGGTCTCTGCCGGGGTGTTTTTGTCTATACCTCCGGCAGAGATGCTGGACAGACCGGCCCAAGCGGCATATCCCCAGAACATGCTTGCTTTTTTACCCGCCCTCCCCTGCACACGGTTCCCCCAGCCATGACCAACACGCCGCATCTGGTTCTTGTGGATGGCAGCGGCTTTATTTTCCGCGCTTTTCATGCACTCCCCCCCATGACCAGCCCCGAAGGGGTGCCAGTCAATGCGGTGTACGGCTTTACCAACATGCTGGCCCGCCTGCTGCGCGACCATGTGGGCACGCATCTGGCCGTGCTGTTTGATGCAAGCCGCCAGACCTTCCGCTCCGACATTTACCCCCAGTACAAGGCCCACCGCCCCGAACCACCGGAAGACCTGCGCCCCCAGTTCAGCCTGATCCGGGATGCCACGCAGGCTTTTAACGTCCCCGGCATAGAACTGCCGGGCTGGGAGGCAGACGACCTGATTGCCTCTTACGCCGTGGCCGTGCGCAAAATGGGGGGCACCTGCACCATTATTTCCTCCGACAAGGATCTGATGCAGCTTGTGGGGCAAGGCGTGTGCATGCTTGACCCCATCAAGCAGACCCCCATAGGCCCGGCGGAAGTGGAAACCAAGTTTGGTGTCCCGCCCGAAAAAGTGGTGGATGTGCAGGCCCTTATGGGCGACCCGACGGATAACGTGCCCGGCGTGCCCGGCATTGGCCCCAAAACGGCCTCGGCCCTGATTAACGAATTCGGCACGCTGGAAAACGTGCTGGCCAGCGCCCCGGATATGAAAAAATCCAAAAAGCGGGACATGCTGATCGAACATGCACAGGCGGCCCGCCTCTCGCTCCAGCTGGTCACGCTGGCAACGGACGTGCCCCTGCCCGTACCGGTAGAGGAACTGGCCACGCGCGAGCCAGACAAGCTGGCACTGGCCGACTGGCTGGACAGCATGGGCTTCAGCTCCGTCATGTCCCGCATGGGTATGGGCAGCCCGGCTGGGGCACATGCCCACCGCGCGGCCCGTGCTTCCGCCCATGCCAGCGCAAACGGGCAGGACACCCCCAACCCGGCTCAGGCCGCCCCAGCCCAATCCACTGGCCCCGCCGACCTACTGAGCGCACCTTATGCGGAGTACGAAACCGTGCGTACCGCCGAGGCCCTGCAAAAATGGGTCAGCATGGCGCAGGAAGCAGGTGTATGCGCCGTGGATACGGAAACCGACGGGCTGGACCCGCTGGCTGCCAACATGCTCGGCTTTTCCCTTGCCACCGCACCCGGCAAAGCCTGTTACGTGCCCGTACGGCACGAGGGCACGCTGGAAGCCCTGACCGGCGAACAGCTTGACGCCACACAGGCACTGGAGCTGCTACGCCCGCTGCTGGAGGACAAAAGTGTTCTCAAGGTCTTCCAGAACGCCAAGTTCGACCTGCTGGTATTGGACCACGCAGGCATAGACCACACCAGCATTGCGCCGGTGGATGACACAATGCTGATCTCCTACAGCCAGTCTGCCGGGCTGCATGGGCAGGGCATGGATGAGTTGTCTGCCCTGCACCTCAATCACACGCCCATAACGTATGACAGCGTAACCGGCACGGGCCGCAACCGTATTCCCTTTGCCAAGGTACCGGTAGAAAAAGCCACCACCTACGCTGCCGAGGATGCAGACGTAACCCTGCGCCTGTGGCATGTGCTACACCCCACCTTACGCACCAACAAGGCACTGGCCCTGTACGAGCAGGTGGAACGCCCGCTGGTGCAGGTGCTTGCCACCATGGAAAAAAACGGCATTGCAGTGGACCGCGCGGAACTGACCCGCCTTTCCGCCGATTTTGAAAGCCGCATGAAAAACATGGAACAGGGCATTTACGCCGCGGCTGGCAGGGAGTTCAATATTGCCTCCCCCCGCCAGCTTGGTGAAATCCTGTTTGATGAAATGGGGCTCAAGGGCGGTAAACGCGGCAAGGCGGGGGCGTGGAGTACGGATTCCTCCGTATTGCAGGATCTGGCCGATCAGGGCCACGACCTGCCGGTGCGCGTGCTGGAGTGGCGGCAGCTTGCCAAGCTCAAATCCACCTACACGGATGCCCTGCTCAAGCTGACCAGTAAGGAAAGCCGGGTCCATACCTCGTTCCAGATGGCTATTACCACCACGGGCCGCCTGTCCTCCTCCGACCCGAACCTCCAGAACATTCCTGTGCGCACGGAGGAAGGTACGCGCATCCGCCAGGCATTTGTGGCCCCGGCAGGGCGCAAGCTGATCTCGGCCGACTATTCCCAGATCGAGCTGCGGCTGCTGGCCGATGTGGCCAACATCCCCACCCTGCGTGAAGCCTTTGAGCTGGGGCAGGACATTCACGCCCGCACAGCCTCCGAGGTGTTCAACATCCCGCTCGAAGGCATGGACGCCCTGACCCGCCGCCGCGCCAAGGCCATTAACTTTGGGATTATTTACGGCATTTCCGCCTTTGGGCTGGGCAAGCAGCTTGGTATTCCCGCAGGGGAGGCCAAAAGCTACATAGATGCCTATTTTGCCCGTTACCCCGGCATCCGGGATTACATGGAGCAGGTCAAGGCCGAAGCCCGCGCCAACGGCTATGTCATGACCCCGTTTGGCAGGCGCTGCTATGTACCGGGCATTCATGAGAAAAGTGCCGTGCGCCGCCAGTATGCGGAGCGGCAGGCCATTAACGCCCCCCTTCAGGGTGGCGCTGCGGACATTATCAAACGCGCCATGGTGCGCCTGCCCGAAGCCCTGAAGGCCACAGGGCTGGGCAGCGCACGCATGCTGCTACAGGTCCATGACGAACTGCTGTTTGAAGTGGATGCAGAACAGGCCAGTGCCGTGGCGCAAAAAGCCAAGGCCATTATGGAAGCAGCAGCACAGCTCAAAGTGCCGCTGGTAGTAGAAACAGGCATTGCCCAGAACTGGGCGGAGGCACACTAACCCATGACACCAGCAGGAAAACGCATCACCCTGATCAGTGTGGGTATTCTGGCTCTTGCCGGGGTGGGCAGCTTGCTGGCCACCGAGCTGGCACTCAAGCACAGCATTACCCTTAACTCCTACGGCAACCCCGTTGGGGGCTCCTTCCGCCTGATGGACGCCACAACCGGCACCATGACGGACAAGAGCTTTCAGGGCCGGTGGATGCTGGTGCTGTTCGGGGCAACCCATTGCGGGCAGGACGCATGCACCCCTGCCCTACAGGCCATGTCTGCCGCCATGGATGAGGTTGATCCGGGCAAACGCAAGATGGTTATTATTTTTGTCAGTCTGGACCCCGACCGGGATGACGCCCAGCGCCTGCGCCAGTACGGCGAGACCATAAGCCCCCGCGTGGTGGCTGGCACGGCAGCCCCCTTTGCTCTGGCTGATCTGGCCAAGGAATACCATGCACCGGTTGAAAAAATGACTGACCCGGAATGGGATTACGCCATGCGCATGTCCCCCCAGTTTGTGGTTATGGACCCGCAGACGCGCTACCGGGGCACCATAGATGCACAGGCTGACAAAGCCAGTATGGCCGCAAGCCTGCGCCAGATCATGGCGGCGGATGCTCCCGCCCCCTGATCAGGCTCCCCCGCCTTAACTTCTGTTATGTGTTCCTGCAGGTCTGTTCCGTAGCCCCATGCCGCTATCCCCCTCCGCCATAAGTGCCTCGGCGCGCTTTTATACCTCCCTGCTGGTAACGGGAGGGGTTTTTGTGGTGCTGGATGCAGGGGCATTTGTGCTGCGCCATACCATGCCCGAGGGCGCACGCCGCAGGCGTGTGGCCCGGCGCTGGCTGTGCACCATGGCCAAGGTGGCCGTACGCTACCTGCATGCCGCCGGTATTCTGGACTGTAACATGGCGGAACTGGCAGCCATTGCCCAGCGCCGGAATCTTGTGCTGGTTGCCAACCACCCCTCCCGGCTGGACTGCCTGCTGCTGGCCGCAGCCCTGCCGCATATGGTGTGCGTGACCAAAGCCTCCATATGGGAACGGGGCGTGCTGGGCAGCACCCTGCGCACCGCAGGCTATGTGCGGCACGATACGTTGCTCAGGATTATTGGCCCGGCATCCCAGGCATTGCATGAGGACTGCCAGCTTCTGCTGTTCCCCGAAGGAACACGCTCCCGCGCAGGGGCCGAACCCGGCCCGGTGCAGCCCGGCTTTGCCGCCATTGCCCAGCGCACACGCTCGGACGTGCAGGTGGTGCTGATAGAAACACCATCACCCTATCTGTCACAGGGCTGGCCGTTTTTAAAACGCCCTCCCCTGCCCATGCGCTACGGTATAAAGCTTGGACCGCATTTTGCCGCCCCCAAACGGAACGAGGCCAGCGGGCGGGCCCTGATTGAAGCCGTGGACAACTGCTTCAGGTCCTCCCCGCAGGGCGGGGAGGGTTTTTGAACACGCCTAGTAGATTTCTGGAACAATCATGTTTTCAGGCGTAGGCAGGCGTTCATAGTCCGCATGATGCACACGCGGGGGCAGATCCACCTCGGGGTGTGACACAGGCTGGTAAGGCACCTGCGCCAGAAGATGGTTGATACAGTTCAGCCGTGCGCGCTTTTTATCCACCGCCTGCACAACCCACCACGGGGCCTCGGCAATGCTGGAGCGCTCGAGCATGGTTTCCTTGGCTTTGGTATAGGATTCCCACCGGCGGCGGCTCTCCAGATCCATCGGGCTGAGCTTCCACTGCTTAAGCGGGTCTTCTATTCTGGCACGGAAGCGGGCTTCCTGCTCATCATCCGTGATGGAGAACCAGTATTTGACAAGCTGGATGCCACTGCGCACCAGCATGCGCTCAAACTCTGGCACGGAGCGGAAGAACTCTTCGTATTCCTCATCCGAGCAGAACCCCATGACCCGTTCCACACCAGCGCGGTTGTACCAGCTGCGGTCAAACAGAACGATCTCACCCGCAGCGGGAAGCTGGGCTACGTAACGCTGGAAGTACCACTGTGTTTTTTCGCGGTCTGTGGGAGCGGGCAGCGCAGCCACGCGGCAGATACGCGGGTTGAGCCGCTGGGTAATGCGCTTGATCGCCCCACCCTTGCCTGCGGCATCGCGCCCTTCAAACAGCACCACCAGACGGTGGCCTGTTTCCTTCACCCAGTCCTGCAAACGCACCAGTTCGCCCTGCAGGCGAACCAGCTCGCTAAAATAGGTATGGCGGAAGCTGCGGTCAGACACGGAGGCCTCACCCCCCAGCCCCTCTTCCTGCAATTCGAGTTCGATCTCTTCATCCAGATCGTCAATGATCTCCTGCCGGATACGCTCGCGTTCACGCTCGGCGGCAGAAAGGCTGTTCACATTGGCATCAGACATGATCTTGCCTTTGCTGTTTGGCAGAAACAGTGTCTGGCGTGGTGCATGACCACGCCAGAGCGGAAGTTTTTTAGAAAATGTGGCGGAACACCACATACAGCACGCCACTGATCAGCATGGCGGCAGGTAGGGTGGTAATCCATGCCATGCCCATGGCGCGTAGGGTGCCCCACTGCAAGCCACCACCACCGGCAGCCATTGTGCCAGCCACACCGCTGGAGAGGATATGCGTGGTGGAAACCGGCAGGCCATACCCTTCGGCCAGACCAATGGTGCCCATGGCCACGAACTCGGCGGAAGCACCCTGAGCGTAGGTCAGGTGGCTTTTGCCAATTTTTTCACCCACGGTCACAACAATGCGCTTCCAGCCGACCATGGTGCCAAGGCCCAGAGCAAGAGCCACCGCAATTTTAACCCACACAGGAATAAAGCGTGTGCCTGCGTTAAGCTGCTTCATAAACTTGGCGAGTTCGCTGTCTTCTTCTGCGCTAAAGGTTGCTGCCTTGCCCATGTTGTGAATGGCTTCCGCCACCAGATACATGTCGGTACGCACGTTGGGCACGGTTGCTGCCGGAATTTCGTGCAAGGAGTGATACCCACTTACGGCCTGTGCAATATCAGCCGACAGGACGGAGAGTGCGGCATACACTTCGGGGCGGGCTACGGATTTGATGCGCAGCGCGTCTGTTACCTGGGCGCGGGCTTCTTCCGCCGTGGGCTGCTTGAGCATGGGCTGGGCGTGCACGTCAAACACGTGGGAGGCCTGCTGTGCGGTTTCCACAAAGCCGGGCATCATGCTGTCGGGCATGGCGCGGTTCAGGGCGTAGGCGGTAGGCGCAGCACCAATCAGGATCAGCATGATCAGGCCCATGCCCTTCTGCCCGTCGTTGCTGCCGTGGAAGAAGGAAACACCCGTGCAGGTGCCAATCAATAGACCACGGATCCACAGAGGGGGCGGGGCATCACCTTCAGGCGCACGGTAGAGGGCGGCATTGCGCACCACAACGCGCAGCACCATGAACAGGCCCGCGGCAAGAATAAAGCCACACAGGGGGCTGAACAGCAGGGCGGAGAACACCTTTTTAACCTGCATCCAGTCCACGCCATACAGCGCGCTGCCAGAAGGCGACATAAGCTGGTTTGCAAGGCCCACACCCAGAATGGAGCCAACCAGAGCGTGGGACGAGCTGTTGGGAATACCCAGCGCCCATGTTGCCAGGTTCCACACAATGGCGGACAGCAGCAGGGCAAAGATCATGGCATGGCCAGCACCACTGCCAACCTGCAGGATCAGTTCCACCGGCAGCAGCGTTACAACACTATATGCCACCGCCCCCGAGGAGGTCAGAACCCCAAGCAGGTTCCACATACCAGACCAGACTACCGCAACCAGTGGCGGCAGGCTGTTGGTGTAAATAACCGTTGCGACCGCATTGGCCGTATCGTGAAAACCGTTTACGAATTCAAAGCCCAGAGCAATAAGCAACGCCAGAGCCAGCAGGGCGAAGGCCCCGGTTGCTATGCCACTGGTACCAACAGCGTGCAGGTCAGCCAGCACGCTGTAACCAACAAACGCCAGAGCTGCTGCAATCACTCCCAAAAAGAACATGCGGAAAGCCTGATGCTCCCCTTTACGCATATTCGGACGTCCTCCAACCGGAGAACTCAGCATTGTATCTGACATAAAAGCACCCTGCGCAGAAAAAGATGAGCGCAAGATAAAACTCTTTTTATTCAGGTTGCGTTAAGAAATTGTGAAACAAAAATCCCTTTTACATCAACTCTATAATCTAAATATCACCCCCATTGGTGCAGTATTGAAACAAATTCAGCGTTCATCCTGCGCAATCCATTTTGTTTCCTGCGGGGGGTGCCATTGGGCCAGCCTGTCCAGCAGGTCTTCGGGTGTTTGGCCAACCTGCAAAATGGCTCTGTGCGCGGGTTTAAGAAAACCCTCCGCCACCACGTGGTCCAAAAACGTGCCAAGCGTGCTGTAAAACCCGTTTACATTCAACACACCGCAGGGTTTGGCGTGGTTGCCAAGCTGGGTCCATGTCCAGACCTCAAACAGTTCCTCCAGAGTGCCAATGCCGCCGGGCAGGGCAATAAAGGCGTCGGACATATCCGCCATAAGGGCTTTGCGCTCGTGCATGGAGCCTACAATCCGCAGGTCCTCCAACCCGTTATGCGCCACCTCCCGCGCGACCAGTGCCTGCGGGATAACACCCGTAACCTGCCCGCCACCGGCCAGTACGGCATTGGCCACAGCCCCCATAAGCCCGACCGAAGCCCCCCCATACACCAGCCCTATGCCGCGCCGGGCCATAAGCAGGCCAAGCTGTTCTGCCGCATGCAGGTAGGCAGGCCCACGCCCGGCACTGGAACCACAAAACACACAAATCCGTCGCACGACCGCTTATTCCCCCCGTAAACCCCGGTACATGATGCGCCCATTCCGCCCGCGCATGCACAGGTGCGGGGGCAAACACACAACAGTGTTGTTTTTTTCATGCCCCAGATAAGGGGACAACCCTTTCCAAACTGCAACAAGTGGGAGTAGCCTACCCCCTGCTTACACCGAGAGGCTTGATATAACAGAATAACTTTTCGCCAACGCCCATTGCGGACGCCAAAACAAAAACAATAAAAACAGAAAGATAACCAGCGTGCTTCCCTCTACTGCTCCCCTATCCAGCTCACACCAGCGGTTCCTTTATCTTCAGGTTCTCGCAGCCGTGGCGGCAGGTATTCTTGTCGGCGCTCTGTTCCCCTCCGTTGCAACGTTGCTCAAACCGTTGGGAGACGGGTTTGTCAAACTGATCAAAATGGTCATTGCGCCGGTTATCTTCCTGACGGTCAGCACCGGCATTGCAGGCATGGCAGACCTTAAACAGACCGGCCGCGTGGCGGGTAAGGCCATGCTGTATTTCCTGTGCTTTTCCACGCTGGCACTGGCTGTGGGCATGGTGGTGGCCAATATCGTGCGCCCCGGCGCTGGCATGCACATCCACCCGCAAAGCCTGGATAGCGCCTCCGTTGAGCAGTTTGTGCAGGCAGCGCACGGCCATTCCTTTACCGACTTCCTGCTCCAGATCATTCCCTCCACCACGGCGGGGGCTTTTACCTCGGGCGAGATCCTGCAGGTGCTTCTGGTCGCCATTCTGTTTGGCATCAGCATGGCGCAGATGGGTCAGGCGGGGGAGACGGTTCTGAACCTGTTCCGCAGCCTGACGGAAATGGTGTTTGGCGTGGTCCGGCTGGTTATGTATCTGGCGCCAGTTGGTGCATTTGGGGCCATGGCATTTACCGTGGGCAAGTTTGGCCTTGGCTCCATTGTACATCTGCTGGGGCTGGTGCTGACCTTCTACTTTACCGCAGGCGTGTTTGTGCTGGTTATTCTGGGTATTGTTGCCCGGCTGGCGGGATTCAGCATTTTGCGGCTTCTGATGTTCCTCAAGGAAGAACTGCTGATTGTGCTGGGCACCAGCTCGTCCGAATCAGCCTTGCCGGGGCTTATCAGCAAGCTTGAGCAGGCCGGGTGCAAGCCGGGCATTGTGGGGCTGGTGGTGCCTATGGGCTATTCCTTCAACCTTGATGGCACCAATATCTACATGACCCTTGCAGCCCTGTTTATTGCGCAGGCAACCGACGTGCATCTGGGTTTTGGTGAACAGCTTGCCCTGCTGCTTGTGGCTATGGTCAGCTCCAAGGGGGCTGCGGGGGTGACAGGGGCAGGCTTTATTACACTGGCGGCCACCCTGTCCGTTGTACCAAGTGTGCCGGTGGGGGGGATGGCGCTTATACTGGGGATTGACCGGTTTATGTCCGAGTGCCGCTCGCTCACCAACCTTGTGGGCAACGCCGTGGCGACCATTGTCGTGGCCCGGTGGGAAAACGCACTGGATACAGAGCAGCTCAATAAAACCCTGCATGCCTCCCGGAAGGAGATCCCTTCCGCCTAACCCCACGACCACAAAGCCTCCCCCCCCAACGGGAGGCTTCTGCAGGCTGGGAAAAACAGGCAGGGATGAATATGCTGGCGACGCGGAACTGACACGCAGCCAGCACGGCTCAGGCAGCTGCGCCGGATGGAGCTGACTGGTAAAACACCTGTATGGGTAGCCCTACGCCCCAGCGCACAACTGCGCAGCAAGCTGGTTATGCCGCGCCACCAGCCCGTGCAAGTCCAGCCGGGCAAAGTATCCGTCCTGTATCAGAACATTCCCGTTAACCATGCTCATGGAAACCTGCGTGGGGGAACAGAACACAAGGGCTGCTACCGGGTCGGTCTGGGCACCGGCATGGGCCAGACCGCGCACATCAAACGCGACAATATCCGCCGCCATGCCCACGGCAATCTGGCCAATATCATCCCGCCCCAGCACGGCCGCACCACCCCGCGTGGCAAGGGCCAGTGCATCCCGCGCGCTCATCATCCCCGGTGTTTGCGGGGTTTCGGGGAGCAGGCGGGAGAGCAGCATGGCCTGCCGTGTTTCACCCAGCAGGCTGGCCCCATCGTTGGAGGCGGAGCCATCCACCCCCAGCCCCACACGCACACCTGCTGCCTGCATCTGCCGCACCGGGGCTATCCCCGATGCCAGCCGCATGTTGGAACACGGGCAATGCGCCACACCTGTTTGCGTGCGACCAAAACGAGCCATGCCATCCGCGTCCAGCTTTACACAGTGCGCGTGCCAGACATCGGCCCCGACCCAGCCCAGTGTTTCAGCATATTCTGCCGGGGTCTGGCCAAAGCGCTCGCGGCTGTAGCTGACATCATGATCATTTTCAGCCAGATGCGTGTGCAGCATGGTGCCTGTGGCACGGGCCAGTGTTGCCATGTCCCGCATAAGCTCCCGGCTGACCGAAAAAGGCGAGCACGGCGCGCCCGCAACCCGCAGCATGGCAAGGGGTTCGGGGTCATGGTAGGTTTCGATCAGGCGTTGTGTGTCGCGCAGAATATCGGCTTCACGCTCCACCAGCGCATCGGGCGGCAGGCCCCCTTTGCTCTCCCCCACGCTCATGGCACCACGGCAGGCATGGAAGCGCATACCCATGGCAAAGGCGGCTTCTATCTGGTCATCCAGCCTGCATCCGTTGGGAAAGATGTAAAGATGGTCACTGGTTGTGGTGCAGCCTGAAAGCAGCAGTTCCGCCATGGCCGTGCGGGTGGAGACCTGCACCATCTCCGGCGTAAGGCCCGCCCAGATCGGGTAGAGCGTTTTAAGCCAGCCAAACAGGGAGGCATCCTGTGCCTGCGGAATAACCCGTGTGAGCGACTGGTACATATGGTGGTGGGTGTTCACCATACCCGGCAGCACTACATGGCCTTGCAGGTCTATAACGTGGTCAGCGCCGGGCGGGGGTGCAACCTGCCCCCCACCCAGCGCCACAATCTGCCGCCCTTCTACCAGAACCCACCCGTTTTCCAGTTCGGTGCGGGCGTCATCCATACACACCAGTCTGGTTATGTTTGTGAGCAAAGTGCGGCGTGACATGCAAACTCCTGTCGCACCCGGCAAAACCGGGTGCGCTGGTGAACTGATCAGAAGGACGTGGAGACAGAACCTACCATGGTAAAGCGTGGTTCCACCATGAACGAGTTGCCATAACCCAATCCACCCGTGTTGCTGCCGCTGCCGCTCCACACCGGGTGCGAGTTCAGGTCGCTCCCCCGGTAAACAGCGCCCATGGCACCCGTGCGCACGATAGACCCGGTCAGGTTGGTAAAGTTCAGCTTGAACGTAGGCGATTGGAGGAAACCAAACGGCTTGAAGTGATACCCGAGCGAGAGCGTGTTGGTCACATACCCCGGAATACGCTGGTCGTTGGCAATGGCAACAGACTGCGGGCCGGTGTAATGCACGGAACCGTTCGCAAAAAACCCTTTATATGTATAGGTCAGACCGAAGTTTGCCATAACCCGCGGGGCCATAATGGCCTGCGTGCCCTTGGAGTGGATCATCGTGTTGTCGTTGGGATCATACACGTTGCTATCCTGCGTGGCGTGCAGATACTCGACCGACGCATACGGGCTGAAGCCATGGTAGGACGTGCCCGCGACCATGAAGTCAAACCCACGCATGGTCTGGCTGCCAATGGACATGGGGCTAAAGCTGTTCATACCCACGTACTGGTCAACAAGCCTGTTTTTGACGTTGTAGTTGAACAGAGACATGTCAACCATAACGTATTTATTGTGGTAGCGGTAACCCAGTTCTTCTTTGATGGAATACTGATTTTTGGGAATTGGCGTGCCCGCGTATGTCCAGCCCAGATCGGTGGCACTTGGCTGACGGTAATCGCCTTCCGCGTTCACGTAAATCTGGTTGTTCTCGTTAATCTGGTAGCTGATGGACAGTTGCGGCAGAGGCTCAGTTCTATTCGCACCAGAGTTGGAGCCGGTCGGATGGTTTGTATTCCCCATCCAGCCATTATTCCAGGTGTTGGACATAACGAACTTGAACCCGGCATTGATCAGCAGGCGGTTGTTCAGGTAGCGCGACTGGTTCTGGATGAATAGCGAGTGCAGTTCATACCCTGCGGTCTGGCCAAAAGTGGAACCAACCACATGTGCGGATGCAGTAGGGCCGGAGGCGGCCCCATTGGCCAGGGTTGTTGCGGTTGGATAGGACTGAATGGTCTGGTTGTTTTCGTACCAGTAACCAAAGCTCAGGTGGTTGTGCTTATCAATATCATACCCAAGTTTGGCAACCACACCGACCTGTCGTGCTTCATTTTCCAAAAAGTAGTTGGTCATGTTGGTGCCAGACGGCACGGCCTGACCCGTTGACGCATAGTTCCCACCTACGACGCTATTCGTCACAGGGTTGTTATAGCCGGCTACCCCACCGGGGGAGGCATCCCACCCCTGCCCAAAGCTGAAATAAGGCTGGATGTCGAATGTCAGCTTTTTGGGCAGCACAATATGCACAGGAGCGGTCAGAAAAATCTGGTTCCAGTGGTCATTATTGTTGCGCCAGTAGTTAACATCCTTGGAGCTGGCAGAGCGGCCATAGCCATCGCCCGTATGCTTGTATTTGTAGAACTGCTCGGCAGTCGGGTAGTTGTCGATGACGAAGTCTTCAGAGTTCCAGGACAGGAACAGGTGGGCGTTGGACCCGTTTTCCCAGTCCTTGCGCACGCCAAAGTCGATGTGCTTGCGCTGGTTGGTGCCAGCACCCATCCAACTCCGGTCATGCGTGTTGGAGAACGAGAAAAAACTCTTGATCCCGGTCCTGCCGATCTCGCCGGATTCCAGACGAATGAACTCGCGCGAGAGGTTGTTGGTGCCGTAGGAAAAATCGACCATGCCGCCCATTTTTTCGGACGGCAGATGCGTGCGCGAATTCATGACCCCGCCTGCCGCAGACATAACCGGCAGGTCACGCGCGGCACTGCCGGGGGTTACGCTGACTTCATCCAGGTTTTCCGAATCAATATCTTCGGTCATGTATTTGGCCGCTGCCGCCGGTGCACCATCCACCATAAGCGCCATATCAAGGTCCGTCAGCCCGCGTGACTGGATGGACCCGCCCTGCATCCCCGATGCGTCGGGGGTCATAACATTCAGGCTGGGCAGGTTCTTGACCAGATCAAGCGGTGTGGAGGTGGGGCTGCGCATATTGATGTAGGCTTTGGTCACGGTCTGCACCGCGTGGGGGGCCACTTCCTGGCGCATCATGCCACCACCGCCGGAACGGGCCGTGCGATTGGATGCAACCGAAATTTCCTCTGCCCCACCTGCCTGCACCGACCTGTTGGCTGGCTTGGCATGGGCATGCCGGGCCGCTGCCTTGGCCGGAGCATGCCCTACCTTGCCTGCAACAGGGGCGCTCTGGTCGGTCGTGGCGGCAAAAGCCTGCCCCACCCCCTGCACACTGGCACAGAAGCCGGCAACACTGGCCAGACAGGTCAAGGTTGCAAGGCGCTGCCGATAGGTCAGGGATGAACCGACAGAACGGCGGGTGGGAAAAAATCGGGAAGGCATGGTGTAGTCTCCCAAAAGCAGAAGCTGGAGCAGGGGTAAGGGCGGCGGGTCAGGCATTATCGCGGTGTGTTCCCCTGCAGATTGCCTAAGGCGGGGTGTGTTCCGAAACTCTGCCCATAAACGATACGATTCCGATATATAATTGCGAGTTCCCTTTCTCACAAAATAAAAAAAAGCACTTTCTCATTGCTTTTTTCAGCACGGGGGCCGCGCTCAATTTTGCAACGCGAAATTGCCTTTTTTGCTTTTGGGAGAACGGACCAAATCCGTCTATGATTGCCAGACTACGCCAGCCAGCGCTGGCAAAACCCGATCAGGCATTTGTATACTAAGGACAAAACCAATCACCCCGACCCCGCCCTTCCCCCAAGGCCCGGCAGAGGCCAGCAAAAAGGACTCCCGTCCGGTCAACCGGTGTGACCATCTTGGCTCACACCCTTTTTCCGATACGCAGGACGGTCTTTTTCGGGCCTATCTGTCCCCTGCCCATGCGGCTACCTGCAAACAGGTTGCCTTGTGGATGCACGAGGCAGGCATGGCCACCCGCACGGATGCGGCGGGCAACCTGATCGGCCGTTACGAGGGGCAGACCCCCGGTGCCCCAGCACTCCTTATCGGGTCACATCTGGATAGCGTGCGTAATGCGGGCCGTTATGACGGCACGCTGGGTGTCATGCTGGGCATAGAGGTCGTGGCCCATCTGGCCGCTCAGGGTGAGCGCCTGCCTTTTGCCATTGAGGTCATCGGGTTTGGGGATGAGGAAGGCTCGCGCTTCCCTGCCTCCATGCTTACGTCACGCGCGGTGGCCGGCACGCTTGATGCCCTCCCCCTTGGCACGGTGGATGCCAGCGGCACCACCTTGCATGATGTTCTGCACCAGAACGGTCTGGACCCCGCCCACTACCTTGAGGCAGCCTACAAACCCGAACAGGTTGTCGGTTATCTGGAAGCCCATATAGAGCAGGGCCCCGTGCTGGAAGCTGCCGGGCTGGGCGTTGGTGTGGTCACCGCCATTGCCGCGCAATATCGCTTCAAGGTGAGCATACAGGGTGTGGCGGGCCACGCCGGCACCATGCCCATGTCCTTGCGGAAGGATGCGCTGGCCGCAGCCGCTCAGGCCATGGTGGCCATCGAGCGCATTGGTGCAAATGGCCCGCCCGATCTGGTGGCAACCGTTGGCCAGTTGCATGTTGGCCCCGGTGCCAGCAACGTTGTGCCCGGCCAGACCACTTTCAGTCTGGACATCCGCGCAGGGACCGCGCAGGTGCGCGACCAGGCCACCACCCGGATTTGTGAAGCCTTGCAGAGCATTGCAGACGAACGCGGCGTGGGCCTGAGCATTGAACTCCAGAACGACCTGCCCGCCACCCCCTGCAACCCCGCACTAACAGCCTGCCTTGCGGCATCCGTCACCCGCATAACCGGGCAGATGGCGCACCATCTGGTCAGCGGTGCAGGGCATGATGCCATGGTCATGGCGGCCCTGACCCCGGTGTGCATGCTGTTCCTGCGCTGCCATCAGGGGATCAGCCACAACCCCGCAGAAGCCGTGCGGCATGATGATGCCCATACGGCTTTTCTGGTCATGCTGGATTTCATACGCGCATTTGCCACCACAACCGCACACAAACCAACGGAGTTTTCTGCATGAGTTCCACGTTTTTCCGGCAGATTGACCCACCCCAGCGGATGCTGATGGGCCCCGGCCCCATTAACGCGCATCCGCGTGTGCTGCGCGCCATGTCGGCTGACATGCTGGGCCAGTTTGACCCGGAAATGACAGAGTACATGAACGAAACCATGGCTCTGTACCGTCAGATTTTCATGACACGGAACCAGTGGACCTTTCTGGTGGATGGCACGGCCCGCGCAGGGATTGAGGCGGCTCTGGTCTCCCTTGTGGAACCGGGCGATAAAATCCTGCTGGTGCGGGCCGGGCGTTTTGGCCTCCTGCTTTCCGAAATTGCAGAGCGCATCGGGGCGGAAATCTGCGCGCTCGACCTGCCATGGGGGCAGGTGGCCACGCTGGAACAGATTGAAGACGCACTAAAAACCCACAAACCAAAAGTATTCGCCTGCATTCATGGTGACACCTCCACCACCATGGCCCAGCCGTTGGAAGGGGTTGGAGAACTCTGCCGCAAATACAACGTGCTTTCCTACACGGATGTCACCGCAACGCTGGGCGGCATGGCCATTAACACGGATGTGTGGGGGATTGATGTGGTCTCTGGCGGGTTGCAGAAATGCATGGGCGGGCCACCCGGCTCCGCCCCCATAACCGTGTCGGACCGGGCAGCGGAACACATTATGGCCCGCCGCCATGTGGAAGCAGGGATCCGGGGCGAAGGTACGACCAATGGCAGCCGGGCACGCATTTTGTCCAACTACTTCGATCTGGCCATGGTCATGGATTACTGGTCGGAAAAACGCCTCAACCACCACACCGAGGCCACGACCATGCTCTACGGCGCGCGAGAAGCCGCCCGCATTGTGCTCGAAGAAGGGCTGGATGCCCGCTTTGCCCGCCACGCACAGGCCAGTGCATGCTTGATTGCGGGGCTGCGCGCCATGAACCTGCGCATTTTTGGGGATGATGCCCACCGCATGACCAACGTAACCGGTGTGTGGATCCCCGATGGTGTGGATGGTGAGGCCATACGCACCCGCATGCGCGATGATTTTGGCATAGAAATTGGCACGGCCTTTGGCCCGCTGGCAGGCCGTATCTGGCGCATTGGCACCATGGGGTACAATGCCGTCAAACATAAGGTGCTGTTGACCCTTGGCGCGCTGGAGGCCTGCCTTGCAGCACAGGGCCACACCCTGCCCCGTGGTGCGGCCGTGGACGCCGCACTGGCCGAATGGCCATAACCCCAAGGCCACCCGCAAAAGGACGGCACGCGCATGACATTGGATGACGCCCAGACCATCCTCGCACTCACGCACTGCTCCGACCAGTACGAACGCGCACTGGCCGAAAACGATGTGGCCGTGCTGGACGCCCTGTTCTGGCAGGGGCCACAGACCGTGCGCTACGGCGTGGGGGAAAACCTTTACGGCGCGGAAGAGATTGCCGCCTTCCGCCGCAACCGCACAGGTGGCTCGCCCCCGCGCACCATGTTGCGCCGCACCATAACCCCCATTGGCACGCAGGCGGGGGTTGTCAGCCTGGAATTCCGCCGCATCGGCTCTACCCGCACGGGTCGGCAGATGCAGACATGGATCAACACGCCCGATGGCTGGAAAATTCTGGCGGCCCATGTGTCCATCATGGCCGAACAGCCAGAAACCGAACGCCCCACACTGTAAGGAAAGGAGCATGCCATGACCACGCCTCCCTTCTCTGATGAGGTTCTTGTCGCTGCCCGTGCGCAGGCCATGGAGCTTGACCTCCCCCCGGCCTGCATTGCTGGCGTGATTGCCAACACCCATGTGTTGCAAAACTATGCGGCCCTTGTAAGGGATTTTCCACTCCCCGACACATGCGAACCAGCGGGAGACTACACACCATGACCCGCTTTGCAAGCGCACTGGGTATTGCGCAGGACATCCGCAGTGGCAAACGTAGTGCGGCCTCTGTCATGCAGTCGGTGCTGGCCACCATCAACCAGCATGATGCCGCCATTCACAGCGTGACCCACCTGTTTGCGCAGCAGGCCATGGAGCAGGCTCAGGCCGTGGATGCCCTGCTGGCCCGCAACAAACCCCTGCCCCCGCTGGCCGGTGTGCCTTTTGGGGTCAAGGACCTGTTTGACATTCAGGGCCATGTCACCACCGCAGGCTCCATTGTGCTGCGCAATACTCCCCCCGCCACGCAGGACGCCGCCATTGTGGCCCGCCTGCGCGCAGCCGGAGCCATTGCCGTTGCCACACTCAACATGGATGAGTTTGCCTACGGTTTTGCAACCGACAACGCCCATTACGGCATAACCCGCAACCCGCACGATACAAGCCGCATGGCAGGTGGGTCCTCCGGCGGGTCGGCTGCAGCTGTTGCTGCTGGTTTTTTACCGCTCACACTGGGAACAGACACCAACGGATCCATCCGTGTACCGGCATCACTCTGCGGGGTATGGGGGTTAAAGCCCACATTCGGCCGCCTCCCGCGGGAGGGTGCTTATCCTTTTTCCGCCAGTCTGGACGTAGTGGGGCATTTTGCCGGAACGCTGGATGACCTTATGGCCGCCTTTTACATTATGGCGGACACACCAGCCGAGCCCGAACCCCAGACCCTGCGCGCAGCATGCCTTGGCGGCTGGTTTGCACAAAACCTCAGCCCCGCCCTTGCTGCGGCCATAGGCCGGGTCTGCCAGCATCTTGGTCTGTCGGGCAGTGTGGAACTGCCACAAACACCAACAGCCCGGGCTGCATCCTTCCTGATTACAGCGGCAGAAGGTGGCACGCTCCACCTGCCCCGCCTGCGCGCAGCGGCAGAGGAATACGACCCTGCAACCCGCGACCGGCTTCTGGCGGGTGCCATGCTGCCCTCCAGCACCTATGTGCAGGCACAACGCTTCCGCCGCTGGTTCCGCCAGCAGGTGCATGCCGTGTTTGAGCAGGTGGATGTGCTGATTGCCCCTGCCGTTATGTGCGAAGCCCCCCGACTGGATGACCCAACTGTTATGGTTGACGGTAAACCGGCTTCCGCCCGTGCCAATCTGGGCCTGTACACGCAGCCGATCACCCTGCCGGGCCTGCCCGTGCTCTGCCTGCCGCTCAGGAACACCGGCACCCTGCCGCTGGGCCTGCAACTGGTAGCGGCTCCCGGGCGCGAGGCTGCACTGTTCAGTCTGGCCCGCAAGCTGGAACAGGCTGGTCTGGCCGGGCGCTGCCCGCTTGAGGCGCAACAGGCTGCTTAAAAAGCATGTGCCGGGCAACACTTCACCCGGCACATGCCCCAGAATAAAAAACATCTGGTAATCAAACAGCTTTTAATGAGTTCCAGAAGGAACCCATTATACAGCGCGCTCTGATAGCGCATGAAGGTTTTTGCCCATGAAATGAATGGGGCATCACCTCACAAATGGTAGCTGATCTTTGCAAAGTAATACCCACCCATAAACCCATAGGCAGAATAATACGGGTATTTAAACGCCCCGCTCGAAGACGCCTGCCCGGCCTTGGAAACCTGATTGGGATATTTGTTAAAAAGGTTTTGCGCCCCCACACTAAGCGACCAGCGGGGATTAATGTCGTAGCTGACTGTCAAGTTGGTAATGAAGGCGGGTTTGACCACTGTCCAGTCCTTTGCTGCAAGGCTGGGATTGGCAATATATGTCAACTGCCCGTAACGCTGCTCCTGAAAAGACACGAGCCATTTGTCTTTTGCCCATGTAATCCCAAGGGTTTCCCTGTTTTTGGGTGAAGAGTGTAACAATGTGTTCTGGGCATATGCATCAAAATACGGCTGGTTGAGCGCCAGAAGCTGAGAGGGCGTGCTGTTGTAATGGCTGATTTCCGTATCGGCAAAATTGACGCCAACAGAAAAAATCCATTGCCCGTACTTATGCAGGTTCAGGTTATATGCCGCATTAACATCCCCACCATTGGTCACGGTGTTAACCGGGTTGGTATAATACTGAACGTAGCGGATACCATTTAACCCCAGATTATTGAGCATGCTCTCCACCGCTGTTCCTCCAAACTGTGTGGAGTTTGCCATGCGGTCGTTAATGGCAATGCGGTAAAGGTTGGCAGTTAACGTAAAATTATCCACCGGGTGCGCATCAATGCCAATGCTGTAGCTGCGTGAGTATTCACCTTTCAGTTGGCCGCCACCCAGCGCCTTGGCCGCAGCACTTGTGGTGGGGAGCTGTGCAAATGTGTAGGTCGGAAATGTTGAGGTATAATAATAATTTTCCTGACCAAGAGTGGGCGGCCTATAACCCGTGTTAAAATTCGCACGAATGGCCCAGCGTTTGTTAAAATCATACCGCGTGCCAACAGAGCCCGTTTCCGTCGTGGCAAGGCTGGAATAGCTGACCACATGGCCACCTAGTGTCCACTCCCATTTTGGGAGAATATGAAAAGAAAGATTAACGTGCCCGTCAAACGTATCGCGCGCTGTGTTGCTAGCTGTATCGGGGGATGCCCCAATATGGCCCGATGCGCCGGGGGTGGCGGTGGCACCGGCGTTTGGCCCGTCCAGCACCTTGACCCCGCCATTAGCCCAGGACTGATACTCCCCCGCCGTTAACTGGAACGTATCGTGCCGGTACTCTCCCCCAAACTCCAGCGTTACCGGGCGAGACAGAAAAGAGGGCGTAAAGTTTCTGGATGCTTTAAAACCCGTGACCAACTGGGTGGAAATATCCGAACCATCATAAAAATTGCGTTTGCTGGCCAGCCCGAATGTCGGGTTATCGGAGTTGAGAGTTGTATAGCTCTCATCATCCCGCCCGAAGGTTACATAGCCATCCCAGTCAAACCCAGCGGTTGTGCCCTGCACGCCGCCGTTAACCTGAAAGTCATTTTCGGTCATGCCCATGAGCGGAATAAAACCATCCGGGTAGAGTGCTCGAACCGTATTGTTATTGGCCGGATTACGGTAGGTCACCTGATTTTCTACCGTTCTGTGGCCGTAGGTGGCCGTCAGATAACCACGAATACTATCTGTTATGGGCAGAGCACCATTAACGGAGAGTGTCTCCATTGTTGTATGGCCCAGCCCTTCCAGACGGTTAAAGTCACGGCCAGCCTTTGTCTGGCGCGGGTCCACACTGCCATCAGCCAGCGGGAAATACATGCTGCCCGTATAAAGGCCCGAGCGATTGGTCGGTAACTGGTTGGAAACCTGCGCCGCAACATCCAGATAACCACCACGGTTCCCCAGTTTTATCGCGTAGTCTCCATACCCGTTTACGCCCACGCCATCTCCGGCGTAATATCCGCTATCCACGAAATTGAGCGACCCCCCGCTTGTATTGTGCTTGAGCACAATATTAACCGCCCCCGCTATGGCATCCTGACCATAAAGGGCCGACGCTCCTTCTGTAATGACTTCAATATGATCAATCGCGCTTAAGGGGATCAGGGACAGATCAGCCGGTTCCGTGCCGGAATTGGGGCCTGCATTGGCATTGAAGTTTGCCGTCAGGTGCCGCCGTTTACCATTCACCAGCACCAGAGTCTGGTCGGCCGAGAGGTTACGCAACTGCATGGTACGGATAAAACGGTTGGACCCCACCCCGCTGAATGAGGGGGAACTGACTGAAGGCATTAACTGCTCCAGCGCAGCCATGGCGTTGCTCTGCCCGGTCCTTACAATTTCCTGCGCACTGATCACCTGCACATTAGCCGTGCTATGCCTGCGCGTGGTGCCGGACAACACCGGGTCTTCCTGTTTGCCCACAACCGAGATCAGCTCTGGCGATGCCTGCAAAACATCCTGCTTATGGGCAGTTTTTTTTACTGCGGACGCATTTTTTACAACAGCCTGGTGGGCTGGCGCTGCATGTGCCCCCTGCCGGTCCCGACTTTTGCCTTCCTCCGCCGTGCCAGCATATGCCGTAGCCGGTAGCGCCGCCATAACAACAACTATTGGGAGTGCTTTCCTTCCACTCGCAACTTTAATAACCATAACAAACGATCCCTTTTTCATACAACTAATTAAAATAGTTGTATTAAGATAAAAAAACGCCAGATGGCTGATTCAGTAAGTAAACGTGATGGGAGGCGGCTCCCCATTAAGAAGAAAATTGCCAATTGCCTTGTATTTGTAGGCAACACTATCATGCGTTGTGTGTGTGCGTGCGTTGCGCCAGTGCCGGTCAAAGTTGAACGGTTTTTGTGTGGTTGCAGCACCACCCACATCGTACAGCTTCTGCGCAACATGTATTGCGCTTTCCGTGGCCGCTATTTTGGCTTCCGCAATAGCAATGGATGACTGAACAAGCAGATTTTCGGTTTCCGCTGTTGTGCTCCGCCCATGGCGGACATCCTCCAGCTGGGCACGGGCAGCCTGTTCCACATACTCGGCCGCACGCCGGACCAATGCTTCCGCCGCTCTGACACGAGCGGAAATTTCCCCTACCGCGTAAAGAATGTACGGGTCATCACTGGCTCTGCTCACGCCACTTTCACGCAAAGGACGAGTGTGGTTTTTGGCCCAGTAAACAGCATCATCCAGCACTGCCAGCCCAATGCCCACATCAATGGAACAATGGATAAGCTGTGCGGAGGCCCCTACGTAGTTCCGCCGACCTGCCCAATGCCCTGTGGGAATAATCTGCTCTGGCGACAGAACAACATCATGGAACTCCGTTACACCACTGGCTGTGGTACGCTGGCCCATTCCGTCCCAGTCATCCAGCAGCACAAGGCCCTGTGTGTCTTTGGGGAGCATGACATAAATTCCCTTGCCCGCCTCATCCACCGCCTGCACCTTGATCAGATCAGCAAACAGGCAGCCGGTGCTGTAAAATTTGCGCCCACGCAAGACTGTTTTGCCATCGACATGCGCAATATGGGTATGGATTTCCCCCCGGAAGTTCCCGCTCCGCTCAGCCACGGCACCGGAGCTGATAATACCGCGACCGATCTGCCCCAGATAACGCGCCTGTGCATCCGGCTCGGCCATAAGCCTGAGTTGCTCGATATTGATAAAATGCGGGAACAGAGCCTGCGCCACATTGGGGTCTGCCTTGCCCAGAGTTATAAAAATCTCAGCCACGGCACTCTGGCTGACATCTCCCCCACCCAGTTCTTTCTGCACACGAGCGGCACCAAGGCCTGAACTGGCGATTTTTTCAAAAATGGCAAATGGCAGGATCCGCTCCGCATCCCGCTGGGAGGCATCTTCGGCAACAAGCGGGGCAAGCGTGCGGGCAATATGAACATAATCTGTCATGAGTGTGAATCCACGATCGAATGAGAAGGAGAGGCCGGGAGGCGTGCCGTGCGGGCCGTCATGGCCAGCAGCACAACCACTCCAAGCCCGACAAACAGGCTGACAATACTCAGGGCGACCTCAAACCCGCCCAACCGGGTTTTGAGAAAACCAATTAAAACCGGAACAAGCATGCTGCTGACCTGACCGCAGCAGTTGATCAGTGCAAAGCCAATGGCGCGGTCCTGTGCAGGCAGCAGGCTTGCTGGAATGCTCCAGAAAATTGCTGTGGCAATCAGATACCCTGCGACCATGATGGTTAGAAAAAACACTGTGCTCATGGTGCCATGCACCATCCATGGCAGTGCCAGCATGCCGGCCATGGCCAGAGCACCACCAAGAGCAAAATGCCAGCGTCGCTCCTGTTGCTGGTCAGAATGCTGGCAAGCCAGAAGCATGGCCACAATACCCACGCCATGCGGCAGAGCACTGAGCAGCCCAAGCTGCTGCAGGTTCTGCACCCCTGCGGCACGCAACAAAGAGGGCACCCAAAAATTGACCACATTGCCGGTGCACGTAATGGTCAGGCAGTAACTCAGGGATAACAGCCACAGCGTACGGTTGGAAAAAGCACTGGCAAGCGATGCCCGAACAGGCCGCACGACAGAAGACGGTTCGCGTACCATGGCCTGTAGAATGATGTTTTTTTCATCACGCCCGAGCCAGCGGGCATCGGCTGGCCTGTCCGCCAGCCAGCCAAAAGCCACAAACCCGGCAATAACTGGCGGCAGCCCACCAAGCAGAAACAGCCACTGCCACCCATGCCACCCCCAGACCCCGGCCATATGGGTCATGATCCACGTTGCACTTGGCCCGCCCACAATGCCGCAAACCGCTATAGCCATGATAAAGCGTGACGTAATCCGGGCCCGGTATGCACTGGGGAACCAGTAAGTCAGGTACAGGATAACCCCCGGGAAAAAGCCAGCTTCCGCCATACCCAGCAAAGTCCGCGCGACGTACAGGGAATACGCCCCCTGCACAAACGCCATACCAATGGTCACCAACCCCCAGAAGATCATGATCCGGGCAAGCGTTCTCCGCGCTCCCCAGCGTTCCATGACCAGATTGCTGGGAATCTCGCACAGCAGATAACCCGCTGAAAAAAGACCGACAGACAGACCAAAAACCGTATCGCTTATGTGCAGGTCCGCGCCAAACTGCAAATGGGCAAAACTAACGGCCACACGATCCAGCCAGTTAAAAACAAGGCAGATAAAAAGGAAGGGCATCAAACGCCATGCAACACGGCGAAAAACAGCGCCTTCAGTCTGCCCGGCACGCGTCAGGCCATCATTGTTCATATCGGCCCACTTCCAGCCTGGCCTGATCAACCAGTGCATAATGCCTGTCCAGTCGGGTACGCCGCTCGGCCAGCAGCAAACGCTTGCTCCATGCCATGGCGGATGTCGGCAGTGCTGCCAGCCGGGCCGCAAGGGCTGTGGCCTCGGCCAGCGGGTCCTGCGCAAGGGAGGAAACAAGCCCCATGCGCTGTGCTTCTTCCGCACCAAAGGTGCGACCGGTCAGCATAATATCCAGTGCGGCGGCCTCCCCGATCAGGGAGGGCAGTTCAACCGCGCTAAACCCGGAGAGCATGTCATGCTCGACTTCAGGAAAGCGAAAAGAGGTCTGTGGTGCCGCAATCCGAAAATCACAATACATGGCTATACTTATTCCCAACCCAATGACATGGCCGTGCAGTGCGGCAACAACTGGTTTTGTAAAATCCTCCGCCACACCGGGAATACAGGAGGCCAGAACATCTGTTGTGGCGACCTGCTGCGTTGTTGCGATTTCCTTCAGGTCCGACCCGGCACAGAAGGCCCGCTCACCCGCACCGTGCAACACCACGGCTCTGACTGTGGAATCACGCAGTGCTTCACGCCAGACGCGGCCCAAGGCGGCTTTGTCGTGGCTGTCCAGCGCATTCAACCGGTCAGGGCGGTTGAGGGTGATGGTGAGGACACCGGACTGTATAGCACTATCTATCATGGTGTATTCCGTTTTAAAACATGATTCAGAGTCGTTAATTTATCCATAGCAACAATTTTCAATGTGGAATATAAAAAGTTTATATTTTGGTCTATGAGTTCGTAATTCGAACATTTATGGAGGGACTACGGCATGAAAGCGATCATACTCTCGGACTTTGGCGGTCCATCTCAACTCCGGGTGGAGGAGGTACCAACCCCCGTAGCAGGCCCGCATGATGTGCTTGTGCAGGTGGAAGCTGCCGGAGTCTGCCACCATGACCTGCTGCACAGGGCGGGCAAACTGGCAGGTGCTCCCAAGGGGGTTATTCTTGGCCATGAGGTCGCAGGGCGTGTTGTGGCAACCGGTGCCGCAGTCAGCACTCTTCAGGTCGGGGACCGCATAACAGGCTATCAACGCCGCTTTTGCGGCCAGTGCCGCGACTGCCTGAGAGGGCGGCAAGACCTGTGCCGCGCGGTCTCCCTCCCCGCCGTGGATACAGAAGGTGCTTATGCCCAGTATATCCGCCTGCCTGCGGTATCTGCCATTCGCATACCGGATAATGTGAGCTTCCAGCAGGCGGCCCTTGCCTCCTGCCCCATTGGCACCGCCATGCGGGCTCTTATCTCGCAGGCCGGGCTTACTGCGGGTGAGACCGTGCTGGTCAATGGTGCCAGTGGCGGGCTGGGCGTGCACCAGATCCAGATTGCCCGCGCACTTGGGGCACACGTCATTGCCGTAACCGGGGACAGTGCAAAAGCCAGCAGGCTGGAAGAACTGGGAGCCTCTTCCGTTGTGGTTGCACGGAATGGAAACTACAGCGCCGAGGTGTGGAACAAAACCGGCAAGAAGGGCGTGGATGTTGCCATGGAAAATCTGGGCAGCACTCTCCCCCAGACCCTGCGTGCAACGGGCATGGGGGGGCGTATTGTGGTGCTGGGCAACATTGCTCCGGGGTCTGTTGAAGTTTCGCCCGGCCTGCTTATCGGGCGCAGGTTACGTGTACAGGGCTCAGGCAGCGCCACGCTGGACGAGGTCAGCCAGTCTCTGGCCATGATCGCCTCTGGCCTTGTTCGCCCCCAGATCGACCGTGTCATGCCCTTTACCCAGGCGGCTCAGGCCCATGCACTGCTGGAGGCACGGCAGGTCAATGGCCGCATTATTTTGAGCGGATGGTAAGAGCATGAGCATACAACAGCTTTTTTCCAACGCGGCTTCCCGCTGGCCAGAAACACTCGCCCTGCATGAACCCGCCACAGGCCAGAAGCTTACATTCTGGCAGATAAACGCGGCTTTACAGGGATTTGGGGCCTTTCTGGCAGAACGGGGCATTGCCTGCGGCGCGCGGGTTGGCATTCTGGCTGATGCCAGCATCCCTTATCTGATTGCGGATTACGGCAGCATGGCCTGCGGATATGTGCGCGTGCCGTTTGACCCCTCCCTTTCTGTTGAGGAACTGAGCAACCAAATTGCCGATGCCGAAATTGCCATTCTGCTCCACGACCCCATTCATGCAGAACTGGCACAGCAGGCGGGGGGTGCCACCAGTGTTCCGCTCCCCACCACATGGCAGCCCATAACCGCACATACGGCGGCCCCGCTGGCCGGTGGCTCCCCCTCCACGCTGGCGTCCCTCAACTATACTGGAGGCACAACGGGCCAGCCAAAAGCTGTTATGCACACACAGGGTAGCCTGACTGCCATTGTCAGCAATATCGGGCAGGCCCGCCCGACATCTGCGGGGGATGTGCTGCTTAATGTCCGCCCCCTGTGGCCCATTGCATCGGTTTCCGTGCTGGCGCATCTGTGCCACGGGGGAACGGTCGTGCTGGGTGGGCGTTTTAATCCGTCCACGTTTCTGCCCCTCCTCCAGACAACACATGCCGCCTACAGCTCGCTCGTACCCACACAGATTGCCCGTCTGGTGCAGCACGCCCAAGCACATGGCACCATTACCAATAACCAGAACCCCCTTCCCTTTTTCCGTTCTCTGGATGTTGGCGCGGCCTCCCTGCCGCCCGAAACGCTGGAAAAAGCCATGCATCTGTTTGGCCCCCGGCTGAGTATTCTGTACGGCATGACCGAAGCACCATGGAGCTTTTACCTGCCAGCACCAGAACTTGCCGCCCTGCACAAAGCCGGCACCTGCGCTGGAGCTGTCGGTTTTCCCCTACAGCACGTGCAGGCCCGCTTAAACGCGCACAGCACGCAGCCCCATGCTGGGGAAGTTGAAATTCACGGCCCTCACCTTATGGCGGGATACTGGAAACAGCCCCAAAAAACAGCCTCCGTGCTACACGATGACTGGCTGGCCACAGGGGACCTTGGCATTATGGGCAACACCCATATGCTTAAAATTGTGGGGCGCAGCAAAGAGATTATTCGCTCTGGTGGCATGTCCGTGCAGCCAGCCGAAGTTGTTGAGTGCCTGCTCTCCTACCGCGGGGTTGCAGAGGCCCATGTTTTTGGTGCGGCCGACCCCGAATGGGGGGAGCGCGTCTGTGCCGCCATAGTCCTGCATGCCAATACCGAGCTAGAAGCGGATGAGCTGATCCTGCATTGCAAAAAACAGCTTTCCCGCCACAAGGTACCCAAACAGATATTATTTGTACCGCACCTGCCGCGCTCTCATTATGGCAAGGTACAACAGGCAAAACTGCTCAAACTGCTGGAAGAATAATGCCCCGTGCGGTCAACCAAACAGTTGTTCGGCAATACCCCCACAGGCCCGCTGCAAATGCCGCGCCAGAGGGGAAGAAACCTGCAACACTGCATCCATCTCCAACCCCGCTATGACCAGCGCACCCACAGCCGCATCCTGCCCCCGGCGGATTGGATACCCCATAGAGGATAAACCCTTGCGCTGCTCGCTATGGCCAAAAGAATATCCGCCAGCCTGAGCAACCTCCAGCAGTCTGGGGCGCACCCGCTCGTAACGCTCATCCTCCACTGTCTGGCGCGCCTGCGCCTCGGGGTAGGTTGCCAGAATGGCGCGTCCACTGGTGCAGCTGTCTATGGCAAATTTGTCATCCAGATCCGCAACAACATTAAAGGGGGTTGCGGCTGTCCACATCCGTTCGATCAGCACAATCTGGTCCCCCACGGGCAGGGCGACAGAGACAATGGCAGGCCGATCCGCAATAACATTCTGCAAATCAATGGTGTATGGCAGCGCAATCCGCCGTAGGGGCAGGCGTGTCAGGTAGGCACTTGCTGGTAGCAGGCAGCCACCCCCAAGGCGGTATACTCCATGTTCCGCCTCCACCTGCCGCCAGTGCATCATCGCTTTTAACAACCTGTGGACCGTACCACGGTCCATACCCGTCAACCGCGCAAGCTCCAGTGCCGTCAAACCCTTGGAGACACCTGCCAGATGCTTTTGCAGCGCCATATACTTATCAAGGACCCCAACGCCGCTACCCTGCATAACCCCCGACCTTCACAATTCTATCAGTTCAAATATTGACTTCATAAACCCTGAACCTAGGCACGCCTATCCTGAACCAGCCATTCAAGGAGCAGATGCTTGCTCTTAGGCTCCGCGGCATCTTCGCGGTAAACGATATAATACCCATATGCGGGGGTCGCGCGAATATGGGTGACGGGGATCAGTTTTGCTCCGGGGTCAAAGTGCTCAAGCAATGCAGCACGCACAAGGGCTACCCCCATGCCCTCCCGTGCGGCTTGGTACATCATGGCAAAATCACCAAAATGAGGCCCCTCTACAGGTTCTGACCAAGGCAGCCCGGCGGCCATAAACCACGGCTTCCATGGTTCCAGAGGGCTCCTTAGCATAGTGCAGTGCTCCAGGTCGGCAGGTGCAAAAAGACGATGCTGGTTTATAAAATCTGATGTTGCGGCAGGAAAAATATCTGACTTCATAAACATCAGGCTTTTCATTCCGGGATAGTTGCCTGTTCCAAACCGAATATAAATATCCGCCCCTTCGGCTTTGACATCCAGCCCGGAAGAACTGAGTTCAATACTGATCTGCGCCTCGGGGTGTTCCTGCTGAAAACCCTGTATTGCGGGCCACAGAATCAGCCGGGCAAAAGACGGTGGTGTGCTGATTGTGATGCTGGCCTCAATGTTATTGGCCAGACGGGGCAGCTTAACATCCTCAAGCGCATCCAGCGCATGCCTTACAACCGTAATATACGCCTCCCCAGCGGAGCTGAGAACCAATGCACGGCCCTGCCTATGGAAGAGAGCAAAGCCCGCCAGTTCCTCCAGAAGTTTGATCCGGTGGCTCACGGCACTTCTTGTCAGCAGCAACTCCTCAGCCGCCTTGCTGAATGATCCGTGCCGGACGGCACTTTCAAACGCGTAAAGCGTGTTCAGGGGGGGAATGCGGCGTTGCATCTGGAACTTCTGCTCTGAGATTGGTGAAAAAACTTTGACAGACAGGTGCGACGATTTCAACCCACCCAATTCGAAATCCTCCTTATAAATTAGATGGAGAATTCAAACCGGGGTTAGAAAAATGTCCACGATTGCCAACATCATAAAATTAAATCCGCTGGATGATGTCGCCATTGCCACGCTGGCCCTGCCTGCGGGCAGCCTGCTCGAAGGAACCGACGGGGTGCGCACTGCGACCGAAATACCGGGAGGGCACAAAATTGCCTTAAGAACAATCCAGTGCGGTGATCCCGTACACAAATATGGTCAGATCATAGGGTTTGCGACGCAGGATATTGCTCCCGGCCAGCATGTGCACATCCAAAACTTGTCTATGGGGCATGATTTTGCGCGGGATTATGCGTTTGGCAAAGGGGTAAAACCCTCGCCCGAACCAGCCGAGCACCTGACTTTTAAGGGATACCTGCGCCCGGATGGCCGGGGAGCAACACGCAACCTTATAGGAATTGTCAGCACGGTTAACTGCTCTGCCACAACTGTCAAAAAAATTGCCGAACACTTTGTTCGGTCAGATATTCTTGAGCACTACCCTAATGTTGATGGGGTTATTCCTGTCACACATGGCTTTGGGTGCTGTATCGACTCAAAGGGGAAAGGCCTTCAGCAACTTCGGCGGACAATTGGAGGCTATGTGGTGCACCCCAACTTTGCGGCAGTTCTTGTGATCGGACTGGGGTGTGAGGCAAACCAGATGGACGCCATATTCATGGCCGAGAATGTAAACCCCGGTACACGCCTGATCCCCCTTGTGATGCAGGAGGAAGGCGGAACGCAGAAGACCGTAGATGCCGGGATAGCCGCGATTGAAAAAATCCTTCCCGAAATCAACACTATCACGCGTGAGGCCCTCCCGCTCTCGCATCTGGTCCTTGCCTTGCAGTGCGGTGGATCGGATGGGTATTCGGGCATTACGGCAAACCCTGCTCTGGGGCATGCGGTTGATCTTCTGGTCGCACAGGGTGGTTCAGCCATTCTGACCGAAACTCCGGAGATTTATGGGGCAGAACACCTGTTAACCCGTAGGGCAGCACGGCGTGATATTGGCGAAAAACTCGTCAATATCATCCACGGATGGGAACAATACGCAGAGCGCGAGCACGGCAGCATTGATAACAACCCCACCCCTGGCAACAAAAAAGGAGGGCTGACAACCATATTGGAAAAATCTCTGGGTGCGGTCGCAAAAAGTGGTTCCACCGCGCTACAGGGCGTTTACCACTACGCCGAACCTATTGATGCGCGTGGGTTACTGTTTATGGATGCTCCCGGATATGACCCGATGGGCGCTACGGGCCAGATTGCCTGCGGGGCAAACCTGCTGGCGTTTACAACTGGCCGAGGCTCCTGTTTTGGATCCCGCGTTGCCCCTACCATCAAAATCGCAACAAACACCACCATGTATAACCGCATGCAGGATGATATGGACATCAACTGCGGCAGTATTCTGGATGGCCATTCCAGCGTGACGGACATGGGGGAAGAGATTTTTCACTTCATTATCCGCATGGCGTCAGGGGAGCACAGCAAGAGCGAAGCCCTCAATGTTGGTAACGAGGAAATGGTCCCATGGATGATCGGGGCCCAGATGTAATCTCAGGGGCCGTAAAAGAGTGTTTTGACGGCCATAACAGCGCAGGGAGAGCAATGCCCCCTGCGCTACCTGCAATAAGGCGCTCCAGCCCAATGGCAGCCATTATGACCGTGCCAGAAACGAGTGCATAAGACCGTTCCAGAGCAGAAAACCCGCAAGCGTAAACATGATGCATCCTATAAACACATCCAGAATCTGCCATGAGCGGGGGCGCGCAAACAAAGGCTGTAAAAGGCGAGCCCCATAGCCCAGAGCCGCAAACCACAAAAAACTGGCAGACGCCGCCCCTGCTGCAAACATGGGCCTTGCTGATGGAGGCTGTGCCGTGGCCGCAGCCCCCATTAGCAGCACTGTATCGAGGTAAACATGAGGGTTAAGCCACGTAAAAGCTGCCACGGCCAGCAGCGCCTGCCTTAACGAAATCCCACGATCTACCTGAGCCAACATGCTGCTCTGGTGTGCCGCCCGGTACAGTGATTTTGCGCCATACCATGCCAGAAACAAGGCACCAGCCAGCGTAAGACCCACCGACAGGGCAGGCAGAGCAGACGCCAAAGCCCCGACCCCACTCACACCCGCAGTAATCAGCACGGCATCCGAAAAGCCACAGAACAGGACAATCACCCCGACATGTTCCTGTTTAAGACCCTGCCGCAGCACAAACAGGTTTTGTGCACCAATGGCTACGATCAGAGATGCGGAAAGCGCAAACCCAGCGAAAAACGAAATGAGGAACAGCATCATGCTGTTTCACTATGTCCTTTTCCATGATAAGAAAAACTTGTTTTTCTAAATGATATGAAGCATTCCTTACTTATGCTGGATTACGCTGCCTTGGGTATTGTCAGTGCCGTTGTGCGTGAGGGTTCTTTTGAAGGAGCCGCTCAGGCTCTTGGCATTACATCGTCCGCCATTTCACAACGCGTCAAAGGGTATGAGGAAAAACTGGGCGCGCTGCTGATTATCCGCGGTCAGCCCTGCCAGCCCACCACGCTGGGCAAGGCTCTTTGCGCCCATATTGACAAAGTCCGCCTGCTGGAAGCTGAAATTCCTCAGCTTTCTGGAGATGCAGCATTATCAGTCTCCCGCTCACCCACGCTCAAAATTGCCGTTAACGCGGATAGTCTCGCCACGTGGTTTCCATCCGCAATTTCTGGCTTCGTAAAAGAAAGCGGGGTTTTTCTGGACCTGCTTATAGAGGACGAAGCCCATACGGCGGACCGGCTGCGGTCGGGTGATGTCATGGCCGCAGTTACGGCAGATTCAAGCCCGGTGTCCGGCTGCCGCACGCTACACCTTGGCACGTTACGTTACGCAGCCTGTGCAAGCCCGGATTTTGTGCAACGCTATTTTTCTCATGGATGGACGCAAGACGCATTCTCCAACGCGCCCTGCATGTGCTTTGAAAAACGGGACAGGCTGCAAACACGGTGGTTGCAGGAGGTCCATCAACTCCCTTTGCCCCAACAGGTGCATTATATCCCGACCCCTCAGGGGTTTCTGGATTTTGCACTCGCCGGAATGGGGTGGGGGTTGCAACCCCTTGCACTCGCCAAAGCGCACCTTGAATCCGGGCGGCTTGTCGAACTCGCACCAAAGCACCGAGTAAATGTTAATCTGAACTGGGTTACTCCGCGCCTGAAAAGCGAATTACTGAACAAACTCACCCGGAATCTCAAAGTGCAATGCTTGCAAAGCCAATATCTTGAGCGGGAATAGCCCCCAAGCCTTCCAGCTTCTCTGCGCTGGCATGCCCTACTTCAAACCACTTTCCTGACGCACGCGCTCCTGAAGAACGACAAAATCGCGGTCTGCATCACCCGCGCTGACTGCGCTCAGCAAACGATCACGAACAATGGCGGCATAGGGGAGTGGTACGCCGTAATCTCCCCCGGCATCCATGAACATCCCGACATCCTTCAGGCCCAGAGTAACAGGTGCTCCGGGAGTGTCATAAGCATGGTCAACCATCAGCTTGCCGTAGTTCTTATGGACCGGAGCGTTATAGAAGCTGCCTGTCATAATCTCAAAAATCTTGCGTGGGTCTGTTCCCGCTTTTTCATTCAAAGCAAAAACCTCTGCCATCTGTTCAATGGTTGAGTAAATCATGAAATTCAGGGACAGTTTTGCAAGATTGGCCTGCAACGGGTCATCCCCCACCCTGAAGATATGAGGGCCAAAACATTGGAGTGCTGGTTCCAGATAATCCAGCACGTCTGATTTACCAGCGACCATAACAAACAATGCTCCCGCTTCCGCCGCAGGAGGCCGCCCAAGAACATTGGCACTGACGTATGTTTGCCCACGTTCTGCATGGCCATCGCGCAAACAACGTGCCTGCTCGAGGGATATTGTGCTGCAACAGACATGCACAGCATTGGGCAATAGCCCTTCGGCTATACCATTTTTGCCAAATGTCGCCTGCTCAGTCGTTGCATCATCCAGCAGCATAGAAAAGACAATATCGGCTTCATGGGCAACCATGGCGGGAGTTTCCCCCACAGTCGCGCCCAGAGCAGCAAAGTCGGCAGCTTTGGCGGCTGTTCGATTATAGACACAAAGCTGATGCCCGGCAGCAAGAAGGCGCCTCGCCATAGGGTGCCCCATAGCGCCCAGACCAACAAACCCGATTTTCATGCTGCCTCCTGTTGCATTGATCCATTACAGTCAATTTTCTGAATTTTTTATAAATTGAAAAGAGGGTAGTATTCCAATCAACCAGAACAAGGCATGGGACAGGCCCACTCTGCCATTTTCATTCTGTTTTTAAAATTGACGCGCCATATATTATAGAGAATGTGGGGTCTTTTGCCCACAATCGGCTCTTCCCCGACCCTGCCAACGTAACTGCTGCACACTTGCCGCACAGAGTTTAGGGGTCAGGCACTGGCGCCCATACTGGCCCCAGCAAACCCTTCCCCCTGCTGTGCGGGATGGAGCAGTTTTTCCACCACTTCGGCTGCTACAAGAGCGGCTATCACCTCGGGGCGTTTGTCCCGCACACCCCTATCCCCTATGGGGCAGACCAGTGCCGCAAGCTGTTGTGGAGAAATCCCCACTTCTGAAAAGGATTTTTCAAACCGCAAGCGTTTTGTACGCGAACCGATAAGCCCAATATAGGCCAGACCGGGCTGCAGGAGCGCTGCCTCCACAATCAGCGCATCCAGTGTGTGCGATGGCGTTAACACCAGCACACCCGCACCAGGCTCCGCCGTTGCCAGAACATCGTCCCACGCGGCGGTCACGCGTGCTTCCACTCCTTCGGGCACATGGCCAAACTCATGCGCGCGCGGGTCTACCCAGACCAGCCGCAACGGCAAAGGGGCCAGTGCGTGGGCCAGTGCACGCCCCACATGCCCCGCCCCGAACAAAAACAGAGTTGGGCGCTGGGCATTCTGCTGGGCCAGTTGCTGTTCAAGCTGTGCACATAACGGAGCACTCAGCACTTCTAGCCTTACGGCCACGCGGCCACCACAGCACTGGCTGACATTACTCCCCCCCAGCACTATCTGGCGCTCGCACAGTGCCTCGCCCGACTGGAGCATGGTGCGGGCATGCTGCTCGCACGCCAGTTCCAGCGCGCCGCCGCCAACCGTGCCCGCCACAACGTCCTGCCCGACCAGCATAAACGCTCCCTCCTCCCTTGGGGTGGAACCGCGGGTAAGCGTTACGCGTGCCACCACCAGAGGCTGAGGTGCCTGCCGCCAAAGGCCAAGTAACTGCTTAGGTGTGTACCTGCGCATGACCCACTCCACCTTGCTGGCGCAGGCGCTCGGCCACGCGCAAAATCTGTTCGGGCGTTGCCGGGGCATTCAGCCCCGGATAGGTACGGTAGTTGTCCACACTGGCCAGCGCATCGGAAATGGCATGCAGCACCGCCAGACCATGCACAAACGGTGGTTCCCCCACCGCTTTGGAGCGGAAGATGGTCTCCTCCCGGTTGGGCACGTTGTCCATGAGTTTGACATTAAAAATACGTGGCCGGTCAGAACAGGCGGGAATCTTGTAGGTGCTGGGCGCATGGGTGCGCAAACGCCCCGATGTATCCCAGAACAGTTCCTCCATAGTCAGCCAGCCCGCGCCCTGCACAAACCCGCCCTCGATCTGCCCTATATCAATATCCGGGTTAAGGGAGAGGCCCGCATCGTGCAGGATGTCCACCCGCTCCATGCGGTTTTCCCCCGTAAGCAGGTCCACCACAACCTCCGCGCAGGCCGCACCGTAAGCAAAGTAATAAAACGGTCGGCCACGCCCTGTTGCACTATCCCACGAGATTTTGGGCGTTTTGTAAAACCCTGTGGAGGAGAGGGAAATACGGGCCATATACGCCGCATTGACCAGTGTGGCGAACGGCACCGTAGCCTCCCCCACCACCACACCATCGGCTGTAAAATGTACCTGTTCGGGGGGAACCTGCCATTTGGCAGCGGCAAAGTTTACAAGCCGGTCCTTGATGGTGCGCACAGCCGCCAGCACGGCCATGCCGTTCAAGTCCGCACCACTGGACGCGGCGGTAGCAGAGGTATTGGGGACCTTGCCTGTTGTGGTGGCGGTAATGCGCACCCGCTCATGGGGCAGCCCGAATTCGCGCATGGCAATCTGCACCATTTTGGTATGCAGGCCCTGCCCCATTTCTGTCCCGCCGTGGTTCACCTGCACCGAGCCATCGGTGTAAACATGCACCAATGCCCCAGCCTGGTTAAAATGCGTAGCGGTAAAGGAAATACCAAACTTGACCGGCGTTAACGCAATACCACGCCGCAGGTACTGGCTTGTCTTGTTAAACTCCCTGATCTGTGTGCGGCGTTTGCGGTAGTCGCAGTCCTGCGCAAGTTGGGTCATAACCTCCCCGGCAATGGAATCCTCCACGGTCATGTGGTACGGAGTGACGTTGCGTTCGGTCGTGCCATACACATTGCGCAGCCGCACATCCAGCGGGTCCAGCCCGGTGGCAAAGGCAATCTGCTCCATAATCCGTTCAGCCGCAGCAGCCCCCTGCGGGCCACCAAAACCACGAAATGCCGTGTTGGACTGCGTGTTGGTGCGCAGCGGCACCGAGCGCAGGCGTACGTCCGGGTAGTAATAGGCGTTATCGGCATGGAACAGGGCGCGGTCCGTTACCGGGCCGGACAGGTCGGCCGACCAGCCACAGCGGGCAGCCAGCTCCATATCCACCCCCAGAACATGGCCCTGCGCATCAAAACCCACGTCATAATCAATCACAAAATCATGGCGCTTGCCCGTGATCATCATGTCATCATCACGGTCAAGGCGGAGTTTGGCTGGGCGGCCGGTGCGCGCGGCGGCAAGGGCTGCCAGACAGGCCACAATGTTGGCCTGAGTTTCCTTCCCGCCAAAACCACCGCCCATGCGCCGGACTTCCACGGTCACAAGGTTGTTGGGGCAACCCAGCACATGGGCCACCATGTGCTGGGTTTCTGTCGGGTGCTGGGTGGAGGAGCAGATACGCATTTCCCCATCCTCTCCGGGCCAGGCCAGCGCGGCCTGCCCTTCGAGGTAAAAATGCTCCTGCCCGCCAATGGCCAGTTGGCCTGCAAGCCTGTGCGGGGCATTGGCCAGAGCCTGAGCGGCGTTGCCCCGTGTCATTTCCAGCGAGCGACAGACCAGTGCCCCCCCTTGTGCACGGGCCTGCTCTATGTTCAGCACTGCGGGCAGGTCCTCGTATTCCACCCGTGCCAGCACTGCGGCCTGGCGGGCTGCATGGCGGGTTTGGGCCACCACGGCAAACAAGGGCTGACCACAGAAAAACACATGGTCTTCGGCCAGCAGGGGTTCGTCCCCCGCTCCTACGGAGCTGATCTGGTTGTGGTGCGCTATGTCGCGCGCGCTCAACACGCAAACCACGCCGGGGTAAGCCTGCACCGGCCCCAGATCCATGCTGATGATGCGCGCATGGGCGCGGCTGCTCAGGCCAAGGGCAACATGCACCGCATTGGGCGGTGTTGGCATATCATCCACATACCGCGCCTCCCCCGCTACGTGCAGGTGCGCGCTCTCATGCCTGAGCGAGGAAGACGCCGCACCGGCCACCGGTGCGGGGCCTTGGGGTGCCACGCCTGAGGCTTCAGCCTGTTGTGCTGCCATGGTGTGGGGGTCAACCATGCGCCACCTCCTGCCAGTTCTGTAATGTTGGAGCGTGGTGCGGGCTGTTATCCCTATCAGGCTCAAACAGGCGGACCAGCAGGTTGGCGGCAACCGTTGCACGGTACCACGCACTGGCCCGCATGTCTGACAGAGGCGTAAAATCCTCTTTTATGGCCGCTTGCGCTGCAAGGAGTGTTGCGGGGGTACGCGTCTGCCCCGTAAGGGCAGCCTCCGCCCGGCTGGCCCGGCAGGGTATGCCCGCCATGCCGCCATAGGCCAGACGGGCCTGCTGTATGGTGCCATCCTCTGCCATAACCAGCACAAAGGCCCCCAGCACGGCAGAAATATCCTGATCAAACCGCTTGGAAACCTTGTACACTCCGCACACGCTCCCAGCAGGCAACGGCGGAATAAGCACGCCTTCTATAAACTCGCCGGGGCGGATGTCCTGCTTGCCGTATTCGAGAAAAAACGCTTCCAGCGGCACAACCCTGCGGTCAGGCCCGCAGCGCAGGTGAAGTTGCGCACCTGCGGCCATAAAAATGGGCGGGCCATCCCCAATCGGTGACGCATTGCCGATATTGCCGCACACGGTGGCAGCGTTACGGACCTGCGTGGACCCGATACGCCGCAGCGTATCTGCCGCCGCTGGCAGGTGCGCGACCAGATGGGGCATGGCCTCCGTGTAGGTGACGCCTGCACCTATCCACAACGCGCCATCGGGGCGGGTGTGGATTTTGTGCAGGTCGCGGGCGCTACGCACGGCAATAATATGGGGGAGCTGGCGCAATCTTTTGGTGACCCACAAGCCAACATCGGTCCCCCCTGCTACCAGCACGGCCGCCGGGTCCTGCGCATAGGCAGTGGCCAGTGCCTCCACCGTAGCAGGGAGCGTGACACGCCCCTGCGGGCTATGCAGTTCCACTGTTTTGCCATCCTGCAGGGCCTGTAGGCGCGCGCTCAGCTCCGCCGTGCGGGCACTTATGGGTTCACCATGCCGGGCGCAGTAGGCTGCGGCTTTTTTCATGGCGCGCACAATGGGGGCATACCCCGTGCAACGGCACAGATTGCCTGCCAGTGCCTCATTTATAATCCGCTCACCATCCAGCGTGCCCTCAAGTGCCGCCAGATCCGCGCGCGTGGACAGCGCGACCATGGACATGACAAACCCCGGTGTGCAGAACCCGCATTGCGATCCGTGCTCGTCTACCATGGCCTGCTGCACCGGGTGCAATGCGCCATCGGGGCTGCGCAGATCCTCCACGGTCAAGAGCTGCGCGCCATCGAGCATCCACACCATGTGGATACAGGCATTAACTGCGCGCCATACCAGATGCCCCTGCTCCAGCCGCCCGACCAGAACGGTGCAGGCACCGCAGTCCCCTTCGTTACAGCCTTCCTTGGTGCCGGTGCGGGCCTGCTGGTCGCGCAGCCAGTCCAGCAGGGTCAACTCCGGCGGCAGGCTGGACAGATGGTGGAGGGTATCCCCCACATAAAAGCTGATGTGCTGGCGCATGCGTGCCCTCCCGGCTTATGTTTTTATGCGTATCAGGCACAGAGTATGCGAAACGCCGATGCTTACTCGGTCTGGGCGCGGCCAGCCTGCCCAATGGCCGCCTGAGGTTTGTCCTGCGCGCCCACAACGTTCCAGACCGGGGTTTCGAGTATGACCGTATCCTGTTCCACCGTTTGCTCGGAGGAACACAGATTGCCAAAGTTGAACACCAGATGCAGCACAATGGCAGACAGAGCACCCAACGTAATACCGCTGCCAAAAATAACCTGCATCCATGCGGGAAAATGGTCAGCAATATGGGGCTGTGCTGTTGCCAGCATGCTCAGCCCGATGCTGGTGCCCACAATAACCGTGTTGTTCAGATTATCAAAATCCACTTTGACAAGGGTCTGAATCCCCACCACAGCCACAGCGGCAAACATGGCCAGTGCGGCCCCACCCAGTACCGGCAGGGGCACGCTGGCAATAATGGCGGCAAGCTTGGGCAGGCAGCCAAGCCCCATCATGATAAACGCCGCCGCGACCACAACCCAGCGGCTGGTCACCCGTGTAAGCCGCACAAGGCCCACGTTCTCGGCTATGCAGGTGTAGGGAAAGGAGTTCAGCACCCCGCCAATCATGGTTGCCAGACCATCCGCACGGATCGCCCGCGTGATGTCGGCTGAGGAAATATCCTTTTTAACAATGGAACCCGTGGCAAACACATCCCCCGTGGTTTCCAGCATGGTAATGATCATAACCACCAGCATGGACAGCACCGGCACCACATGGAAGGTGGGCATACCAAAGTAAAAAGGCTGCGCAACGGTCACCCACGGGGCAGACAGCACGCCATCAAAACTGGCATCGCCCAGAAACCACGCGGTTAACGTGCCAGCCACCAGCCCGAACAATACGGCAATGCTGGCCACAAACCCCTTGAACATACGCTGGATAAACAGGATGGAAACCAGCGTGCCCAGACCATACGCCACATTGCGCATGTTAACCGGGTTTTGCATGACCCCCGTGCCCTGCCCGTTCACAATATCATTCGCGGCCACCGGCAGCAGGGCCAGCCCGATAACCAGAATAACAGACCCCGTGACCACAGGCGGGAAAAACCTGACCAGCCTGCCAAACCACGGTGCCGCCAGAAAGGTAAAGATCCCCCCAGCAATGACCGCGCCAAAAATCTGGGGCAGCCCCTGCACGCCCCCACCCGCAGCCACGCCAATGGCGATCATGGGGGTAACGGCCACAAAGGTTACCCCCTGCAACAGCGGGAGCTTGACCCCGATATAACGCCCAAGCCCCGCAGACTGGATGAAGGAGGCAATGCCACAGGTAAACAGGTCCGCCTCGATCAGATGCTCAAGTGCGGCACGGGGCAGACCCATGGCCCCCGCCAGCAGAACAGGCACAATAACGGCGGCTGCATAGAATGTGAGCACATGTTGCAGGCCATAGAAGCCAAGCTTCCAGACCGGGAGCATCTGGTCCACGGGGTGGACGGTCTGTGGCGTGTTGCTGGCAGGTTGCATGGCTTAACTCCCCCTGTAGGTCGAATAGGCGTATGGGGCGACCAGCAGGGGCACATGGGCATGCCCGCTGCCGCCAAGACCAAAGCAGATTGGCACAATATCCAGAAACGGCGGGTCCGCCAGCGGTGTGCCCTGCTGGCGGAAATAGGCCGCGACCTCAAACTCCAGGCAGTAGGCACCGGCTTCCAGCTCAAGCGCTTTCAGCTCCGGGCAGCGGCCATCGGCATCGGTCTGCCCTGCAAACAGAACGCCTGTGGCCCCACTCAGGCGCAACGCCACCCCCACCGCCGGACGGCCGGAAACCGTGTTGAGAACATGGGTTGAAAGAGAGCTCATGCCACCACCTTATCGTGCAGACGTAATGCGGCTATTGCGTCAATCTGGCTCAAGGCCTCGGCCAGTTCGGCTTGGGGCGTGCTGGCAAGCCGCTGTTCCATGGCCTGTGCAATAACCTGTTTGGCATGCCCGCCCACCTTGCGCACACAAATAACAAACGGCATGCCGAACTTGTGTGTGTACGCATCATTCAGGGCACGAAAATGCGTGTATTCCTCTGGCGTTAGCCGGTCCAGCCCTGCCCCGCCCTGTTCCTGTGCAGAGTCTGCGGTCAACCCCGGGTCCACCCCCAGACGGTGCCCAAGCTCGGGGTGGGCGCGCACAAGCGCATACTGTGCCGCCTCGGGCGCGGCACGCATGGCGGCGGAAAACGCCGCACACATGCCACCAAGGTCTGCAAACGGGCGGTTTTTGGCTGCCTGCACCGCAACCCATGGGGAATGTTCATACACACTGCCAAACGCCTCCACAAAAGCGGCATCGGGCATGGCGTTAACCTGCGCCAGAGTGAGCATGGCGGGGGCGGTCATGCCGGGTGCACCTTCTGCCAGTGGCGGGCAATATCGGCCCGGGTTGCCACCCATACATCGGCATGGGCCGCCACATGCTCCAAAAAGCGGGCAACAGCCAGTGCCCGTGCGGGCTTGCCTGCCAGACGGCAGTGCAGGCCAACGGACATCATACGCCCCCCTTCCTGATAGAGCATGTCAAACGTGTCGCGCAGGTAATGGAAGAACTGCTCGCCCTCGGTAAAGCCGTTCAGGGCGGCAAACTTCATGTCATTCACATCCAGCGTGTACGGTACAATCAGTTGGGGTTTACCGTAGCGCCGGTCGTAATAGGGCAGGTCATCGGCGTAGGAATCCGCATCATACAAAAAGCAGCCTTCCTCCACGACCAGACGGGCGGTATTGGGGCTGGTTCGGCCCTGATACCAGCCCAGCGGCGGAGCACCCGTAACCTGCGTGTGCAGGGCTATGGCCTCGCGCATATGGGCGCGCTCCACATCCTCTGGCACGTTCTGGTAATCTATCCAGCGCAGGCCGTGGGTTGCAATTTCCCACCCGCTGGCCTGCATGGCGGCAACGGCTGTCGGGTTGCGGGCCAGCGCCATGGCAACACCAAAAACCGTAACGGGCAGGCCCGCTTTTGCAAACAGGCGGTAAAGCCGCCAGAACCCGGCACGGCTGCCGTATTCGTACAGGCTTTCCATCTGCATGCAGCGCGCACCGACAATGGAAGACGTGCCTACCATTTCGGACAAAAATGCCTCGGACCCGCGATCATTGTGGAGGACGCAGTTTTCCGCACCCTCTTCGTAGTTGATCACAAACTGCACGGCTATACGCGCGCCACCGGGCCAGTGTGCATCGGGCGGGGTGGCGCCATAGCCGATCATGTCACGCGGGTAAGTCTGGTTCATTTTTATCCCGTTTTACGCTTGGTTTTTTTCAGGCCTGCTCTGGCGGCGGGTCAAAGCTGGTCAGTTCATCCACGTTATAATCCAGCAGGCTTTGCAGGTGCAGGGCTCCGTCCTCCACAAACAGGCTGCGGCCTATGCAGTTGGTCAGTTTTTCCACCCCGAAGCGCATCCCGCTAATGGTTGCCCCGGCAAGCCCCATGCTGGGCATGGCGGAGAACGTAAAGTTGTAGATGCACTGCATCATGGGGGCGAGCGGGTCATTGGCTTCCAGCGGCTGGAACTGGAAGGCATTGCTCAGGTAAGGGTGGCTGCCCAGCAGGGCGCTCTGCTCATCTGCGGGGGCTTCAAACCGGTCTTTCCACAGGGCAACGCGGCTGGCGATGCGCCCCAGTTCGGGCCGCTTGGTCAGGTCGATAATAAAGCCTGTGCCAATGATCAGGAAGTCGAACTCCATCTCACCTTTTGGGGTGGTCACGACCACAGCCCCGTTTTCCTCCCGCACGGCGGTCCAGGGGGTGCCGGGGTGGTAGGCAAAGTTGGGGTGCTTGCGGCAACGCCAGAACGTATCCTGCGGGGGCGGCTGGTTCAGGTCATAAATCTTGTACATAAAGCGCCAGCGCAGCAGGTCCGGCAGATCGGCCAGATAGCTGAGGAAGCCTGCGTTTTCCATCCAGCGGTAGGGGTTCACTGTGGGGATCTGCTTGCGGCGCAGGCACAGGTCCACGCTGGCAGCGCCATGTTCCAGCACGGTTGCCGCGTTATCAAACGCCGAGGCACCAGCCCCCAGCACACCAATGCGCTTGCCGCGCAGGGCTTCAAAGTCAATCTGTTCACAGGTATGGGCATAGCGGCTTTTGGGCAGCCCCTCGCGGATAAAGTCGGGAACATGCCACGCCCCACCGCCTTCTATGCCGGTCGCCAGAACCACACGCCGCGCCCAGACCACATGCTCGGCCCCACCTGCGCCGGTAAAGGTCAGCCTGAGCAGGCCGTCTTCCCATGCAATGTCGGCCAGACGGTGTTCGTTTTTAACCGGCAGGTCCAGCACATCACGCAGCCAGAGCAGATAATCCTGCCAGTCGTGACGGGAGATTTTATCCAGATCACGCCAGGCCTGCTCGCCGTATTTTGCCTCAAACCAGGATTGGGGGGTCAGGCTGGGAATACCAAGGTCCGGCCCGGTCACGTGCTTGGGCGTGCGCAGGGTGATCATGCGCGCAAAAGTAACCCACGGCCCTTCTTCCCCCTCGGGGGCCATATCAAAAATACAGGTGTTGGCCACGCCGCGCCGCCGCAGGCCAAAGCATGTGGCAAGCCCGCCCTGCCCGCCGCCAATAATGGCCACGTCCAGCACATCCCGTCCGTTGTGCTGATGGGGAACGCACCAGTTACCCGAGGCAAACTCGATTTTGGCAAGATCGTCCCGAACACGTTTGTTTAGCTGTTCCATACCCATTTATCAGTCCACATTATGCAGATCGGGAATCCTGCGTGGTTCCTGATCGCGCCAAATAAAATCAGACTTACTGTTTCACACACGTATCGTTCTTGTATATGACTTAATTCAGCATGGTGCGTTCGCAAAAAGAGAGCAAAAGCTGATGCCCGTTTTTTCCCGCTTCCTGCGGTATTTCATGGCCGTAGCCCAGCATGGCTCTATTAGAAAAGCTTCGGACGAGCTGCATATTGCCGCATCCGCCATAGACCGGCAGGTGTTGCAGGGCGAAAAAATTCTGGGCACCCAGCTCTTTGAGCGCCTGCCATCGGGGCTGCGGCTTACCACCGCGGGGGAACTGCTCCTGACCTCCTGCCGCCGCTGGTCCCGCGACCTGAACGCCCTGCAAACCCAGCTGGATAACCTTAAAGGCCTGCGGCAGGGGAGCACGGATATTCTTATCCCCGATGCACTGACCAAGGGTTTTCTGCCCACCCTTCTGGGCAAGCTGCGCCAGACACATCCGGGCATTATGGTGAGCGTGCATGTGCGCAAAAGCCACGATATGGGGGAACTGCTGGTTAAGGGTCATGCCGACTTCGCGCTCATGTTCAACCCCGGCCACATGCGCGAATTAACAGTCCGCACCCACAAGGAAATACCACTGGGCTTTGTCTGCCTGCCCTCGCACGAGATCGCGGAAATGACCGAAGCCCGCTTCAGCCTTGCGGCGGAATACCCCATGATCATCCCTGCCCCTCCGCTGGCCCTGTGGCGCCCCATTGGGGTGCTGGAGGCGGAAACAGGGGTCAAGGTCGCAACCGTGGCCAAGGCCGACAATATCCAGATGATCAAATCCATGGTGCTGGAAGGCGCAGGGGTGGGGATTCTAAGCTATCTGGATGCGTATGATGAGGTGCAGAAAGGCCAGTTGGCCTTTACCCCCATTACCAACCGCAAGCTCCCCCCGCTAACACTGGCCCTGTGCGTGGACCGCTCGCGCCAGCTTTCCACCGCCGCGCGGTTTATTATTACCGAAATTGAAAACTTTTTTGCCGAACAGTTCTAACGGCCCGAAAGCACGCCCCCAATGCCCCACACCCCGGACCGCCACGCCATAAGAGGCAGTTACGTTACCTTTTGCGCCAACCCCTTTACCACGCCCGATGCACTGGTGCTGGAAGAGGACGGGCTGATTATTATGGAACACGGGCGCATTACCCAATGCGGCCCCTACGCCACCCTGTCCCCCCTGCTGGGAGACAACACCCCCCTGACCCACTACCCCGATTGCCTGATCAGCGCGGGTTTTATAGATGCCCATGTGCATTACCCCCAGATTTCGGCCATTGCCTCCTGGGGGGAGCAGCTTCTGCCGTGGCTGGAACAGTATATTTTCCCCACCGAGGCAGAGTTTGCCAATGTGGATGTCGCCCGGCGGACGGCAAGGCTGTTTTTGTCCGAGCTGCTGCGTAACGGCACCACAACGGCAGCGGTGTACTGCACGGTGCACCCCCAGTCGGTCGATGCGTTTTTTGAGGAATCCGCCCGCCTTGGCACCCGCATGATCGCGGGCAAGGTGCTGATGGACCGCAACTGCCCTCCCAACCTGCAGGACACCGCCCAGAGCGGGTACGACCAGTCCGCCGCCCTTATTGCGCGCTGGCATGGCAGGGACCGCCAGCTTTATGCCGTAACCCCGCGCTTTGCCATAACCAGCACGCCAGAACAGCTTGAACTGGCAGGCACGTTATTCCAGCACACGCCGGGGCTGTACATGCAGACTCATCTGGCCGAAAATCTGGACGAAATAGCCGCCGTGCGCAGCCTGTTCCCCAACCGCTCATCCTATCTGGATGTGTACGCAAAAGCAGGGCTGGATGGACCACGCGCCATATTTGGCCATGCCATTCACATGGCTGAGCATGACTTTGCCCACTGCCACCATTCAGGCTGTACGCTGGCCCATTGCCCGACCTCCAACCTGTTCCTCGGGAGTGGCGCATTTGCCCTGTTTGACGCGCTCAAACCCACCCGCCCGGTGCACGTGGCACTGGGGACAGACGTTGGGGCAGGCACATCGCTCTCGCTACTGGCCACAATAGGAGAAGCCTACAAGGTATCACTCATGGCGGGGAATACCCGGCTTTCCGCAGCACAGGCACTCTGGCTGGCCACGGCGGGGGCTGCACGCGCCCTGCACCTGCACGACCATATTGGCCTGATAGCCCCGGGTATGGAGGCCGACCTCTGTGTTATGGACCCCGCCGCCACCCCACTTATGGCCCAGCGGAGTGCCCGCTGCACCAGTCTGGCCGAGCGCCTGTTTACCTTAATGGTTCTGGGCGATGACCGGGCCATACGCGCCACATGGGCCAATGGCCGGCTGGTGCATACACGGGCAGAAACGCAGGCGGATGCAGCGGTGCATACGGGCTAGTAAGCCCCCACGCACCCATCGCTCCGGGGGTCTGCCGCTCCTTCAAACAGGCCGCTGGCATGGCGCACCACGGCCCCGGCATGGCCCATCATGCTGGTAAAGGGAGCCACGCGCTCCACCTCGTGCCCGGCCTGCTCCAGCCGGGCGATAACGCCCGCATCAAACCGGCTCTCCATTTTAAGCGAATGGCTGTGGCTGCCCCATGTGCGCCCCAGCAGCCAGCGTGGCGCGGTAATGGCCTGCTGCAAGGGCACGCCAAACATGGCGTAGCGCGTAAACAGGGCCGCCTGCGTTTGCGGCTGCCCTTCGCCCCCCATGGTGCCGTAAACCATGACCCGTCCATCATCAAACCGGGCCAGCGCGGGATTAAGGGTGTGGAACGGCTTGCGGCCGGGCACAAAGGCATTCCATGCTCCTTCCTCCAGCAGGAAGGACGCGCCACGGTTCTGCCAGAGCAGCCCGGTCTGGGGCAGAAACACACCGGAGCCAAATTCAAAATACAGGCTCTGGATCATGCTGACCGCCACCCCGCGGGAATCCACGGCCCCCATCCAGGTTGTGTCCCCCATCTGGGCCGGTGCGGGCCAGGGCATGGCGCGGTATGGGTCTATGCTGGCTGCCATGGCGTTAAAGCGGGCCGTATCATCCAGAAAACCCTGTGCGTCCTCGCTCATCCAGCGCGGGTCGCCCACATGCGCGTTCCGAAACAGGAAGGCATGCTTGGTGGCCTCGACCAATGCATGCACATAGGCAAAGCCATCCACCTCCTGCACGTTGAGTTTTTCAAACAGTTTGAGAATGGCGAGCGAGGCCACACCCTGAGTTGGCGGGGGAGCGTTATAGACCTGCGCGCCCGCCACACGGGCATGCAGGGGGGCTGGGGTTGCCACTGCGTGGTGGGCAAAGTCCTGCGCGCGCAGGGGGCTGCCAGCGTGGGTCAGGTCTGCCAGCAGCCTGCGGCCAACATCGCCAGTGTAAAAACTACCCAGCCCGTGGTGCACCAGACTTTGCAGGGTTTCGGCCAGTGCCGGGTTTTTGCGTATATCCCCCGCCTGCGGCAGGCGCCCCTGTGGGGCATAGGCTGCGGCAAAGGCGGCATTGCCCAGCAGTTCGACCTGTTTTTCCGCCAGCAGGGAGGCTTCACTCGTGGTCAGGGCATAACCGTTCCGGGCGTACCAGATGGCATCTTCCAGCACCACGTCCAGCGGCAGGGCGGGCTGGAGTGCCGCACTACGCTCAAGTGCTGCCTGCCAGCCCGAAACCGTGCCCGCCATGGTATTGGCCGCCATGCCCCCCCGCCAGGGTACGCTGGTATGGCCTGCGGCCGTGTAGTCCTGCGCACTGGCATGCAGGGCGGCGGCACCGCAAGCTTCCAGCACCTCGGTCCGGCCATCGGGGTAGGAGATCAGCCAGAACGCATCCCCCCCCATGCCGGTCATGTGCGGGTAAACCGCGCACAGAGTTGCGGCCATGGCGGTAACCGCTTCCAGCGCCGTGCCGCCTTTTTTAAGAATAGCCAGACCGCTCTGGCTGGCCAGATGATGCGGGGATGTGACCATCCCCCGGGTGGACTGAAAACTATGCAGCATGGTCTGGGCGGCTCCCGCTCTGGTATGGCCAGTATTGCACGCAGGATACCGCGCTTTTGCGCCATGCCCCATAAACAAAAAAAGCACACCCCCATTGCCGGAGTGCGAGAGCCACCCTGACCTGCCCGCCCAAGCACCCCCTTGCCCACCTTTACGCCTGACAGCACACACAAAATCTGACAACCATGCCACTTTACCCACCACCAACAGGACCCAACGCCATGCCCCAGAACCATGCAGGCACCCGGCCAGAGCAGAGCACCACACCAGAACCAGCCGTGTATCTGGCCGGACCGGGTGTTTTTGCGCTGGATGCCCGCGCACAGGGGGCACAACTGGTGGCGGCCTGCACGCGCGCGGGCCTGCGCGGCCTATACCCGCTGGATGCCGCACTCGACCCAAAAGCCTATGCTGGCCCCGCAGCCCTTGCCGCAGCCATAGCCCGCGCCAATATGGGCCTGATCCGCCAGAGCCGGGCTGTTATTGCCGATCTTTCCCCCTTCCGTGGCCCCAATGTGGATGATGGCACCGCGTTTGAAATAGGCTATGCCCACGCGCTCGGCCTGCCGGTTTTTGGCTATGCCAGCACCACCACCCCTATGGCCGCCTACCCCGAACGCGTCCTGGCCAGTGGGGAGAGCATGAGCACGGTCACGCTGGACAACCGCACAACACTGGTGGATGCCCACAACATGACGGTGGAGGATTTTGGCTTACCGGTGAACCTGATGATTGCAACGGTTCTGGCCGATTCCGGCACTGTTTTTTCCTCCGCCCAAGGGGCGATCATGGCTGCGGCGGCCCATCTGCTTACATGAATATGGGGGCAGGTCAGCCCGCTCCAGCAGCGGGTAAGGCTGCTTCACACCGGACGTAGGAATCCTTGTCCCTGAAAAGGAACAGCACATAATAATCAAGTGCCCGCCCACGCCTGCGCGTGGTGTGAGTATAGAATGGATACACATCCTGCACCGCCCCATACCCCGCAGGCAGCGGGTCTGATGCCATAATCGTATTCACACGGAACAGCGGCACATAAACATGCACCGGGCCGGGGTTGCGGCGCACATGCCACAACTGCCGACGGAACTTGCGCAGGCGGTCTGGCAGAATGAACACCATATTTTCTTCAATAAACCGTTCATCCGGCTGGGGGCTGCGCAGGTAGCGCGCATCGTCCGGCATGTCGCAAAAGTAATTGTAACCCTGAATAATCATACCCTGCTTTTAATCCCCCTATGCCCGGCAGAACAGGCCCGCCCTGCACCTTAATACCTCCAACTCCCACCTGCCCCACACGCCATGGACAAGAAAGCCGTTGTGCCCACGCGCCAAAGGGCCATACTGCTTACGGTCCGCAATAGAATGAGGAGCCATGCCATGGCCCTGCCGCGTATTCGTTCCCTTCTGGCGTCCTGCGCCTTAACCCTTGCGGCGGGCTGTGCAACGCAACCACAGCCGCTGAACACACCCGGCACAGACAACGGCGTGTATGAAGCCCGTGGGAACGAGCCATTCTGGAACTTCAGCATGGCAGCAGGCACACTGGCCCTGAGCACCCCCGATGGCCCCCGCCTGACCCGCATGATCACCCGGACCTATACCCGTGGCGACACCCGCCATTACGAGGCCCCCGACCTGGCCGTAACCATAAGCCCCACCCCCTGCCAGGACAGCATGAGCGGGCAGATGTTCACACAAAGCGTGCGCATTACCACCAAGGAGCAGACCCTTAACGGCTGCGGCGGCAACATTGTGCCCCCCACGCAACTGAACGCCACACGCTGGGTTGCCACACAGCTTGATGGCCATACACTGCACAACGGCAATGTTCTGCCCGATGCGCATGACAGCGCCACGGACGAAAACCCCGACCCGGCGGCAGACATGTTTACCCCCACGCTGGATATTAACGACAGCGGCAAGGTATCCGGGTCAGATGGCTGCAACCGTTATGCTGGTGGCCTTGTTTTTGGCCATGATGGCAAGGTGAGCCAGTCGCCACAGGCGGGCATGAGCACGCTCATGGCCTGCCCGGGCGCGCATGGCCGTGTTTCTGCCCTGTTTTTGGACCTGTTGCACACCGTGCAGTCCTGGAGCATGGAAGATGGAACCCTTGTGCTCCACACGCAGGATGGAAAAACCATGCGCCTGCGCCAGACCTTTTAACGCTACCGTGGCATAAGGCCGGTATGGGCCGGCTTTATGCTGCCCTTGGGCGGGCATGCGTAAAATTCACACAAACAGCCCGCAAAACCACACAACGAAACGAGTCCGTCTTTTTTATTGTGCTCCCAAACACCGGTTTGAGACCGCCACTAAAACAATTTTTAACCAGAAATTTACCTTTTTTGTGCAAAAGAGCGTGAGTGTATTTTAAGCATAAGCTACTCCAGAGGATTCAGAAACACGCCATGCCAGCCCGCGTTTTTAAAACCCTATCTATTTCATCCCCCCGTCTTTAAAGCACGATCATGCCCAACAGCCAGCTTTCCGGGCCTTACATTCTTACCAAAGCCAAATTTTACGATAAGTTTGTGGAATTAACCCACGACCATAGCCAGAAATTCCGCACAATCATCCATAGCATCAGTCAGGAAGAGCTGCTGGCCATTACCCTGCGCGCATTCAAAGGGGCGCAGTTGCGGGTTTCCAGTATTCTCAGTGTCGCAAAACGCTTTGCCGACCTGAACGGCACAATCCCGTTTGAAGTCAGTGCCAATCTTTATAAAAACTTTCTCAAGGCAACAGCGCGCGATACTGGTATTTATACAAAAATTACCTTTGCGGAATATCTGTATTACTCAATTCACTACGAACAGTGCAAAGAAACCTATAACGCTGAAACGCTTATTCCCACCATTTACAACCCCACCCAGCCACTTGGGCGGGTGCTGGGTGGGCATATTGCGTTAGAAATTGTGCTGCTGAACATCTGCCAGGCCAATGCCCGACGCCTGAGCGAGACGGAATGGCTGGACACAAACCCGGATATGGATTGCCATACCCAGATCATGCACATCCTGCTCCGCCACCAGTTGTTGACCTTTGAAGATGTGCAGGAAGAGTTTGAGCGCATTATGCTCTACGTGACCGCATTTGTGCTCGATACCGTACGCACGCTCTCCTCCCGCCGGACCCCGCCTGCCCCCAAACCGGAAGCATGATGCAGGCAGGGCGGGGCAAAAGCCCCCTTTAGCGCAGACCTTCCACCGGCCTCAAACCAAAAGGGGCAGGCCGTCAGGCCCGGTTACAGGTGCTCTTCCCCCTGCAGGCTTGCTGGCTGCTGCGGTTGGGCAGAACCGGGCTGGGCATTGGATGGAGCCGTTGTGCTACCCGGAGCGGTGGAGTGTTCCACATCATAGGCGGTGGCTTTCTGCTCGTATGTGCCTTTTGCGCCGGGATGTTCCTGATCGTACAGCTTGGCCTTGTTCCTGGCTTCCTTACGGTATTCATGCCTACGGTACATGCCCGTTACACAACCGGCCGTGGCCCCCAGCACGGCGTGGTTGGCCAGATGCCCACCAACCGCACCTGCGGCACCATATTTAAGGCACCCGCCCGGTTCGGCCTGTACAACGGTTGTGCCCACTGTTGCGGCCATAAGGCCGGCCAGTCCCAGTGTCATCACGCGGTGCAGTCTCATACGCTTGTCTCTTTTCCGTTCCCAAACCAGCCCTGCTTTTCAGGGCCTGCGTTATGCATGCCTGTATCTGGTGGCAGCATTATGGTTTTTAAAGACCTGATTTTTCCATCAAATACCCTGCGGCCATCCCCACAGCCCGGTATAAACCCGCTCTGTCTGGCATGGCTTCTGCCTGCCCGGCAGTGTTTGCAGCCTTCTGCCCTGTGGGGCACAATACGCTCCCATCTTTTGCCTGAACGCACAGCAAGCCCCAACATGCCAGACGCCCCTGCCACCCCTGTAGCCGTATCCGCCCGCCGTATTCTGGTGCTTGGCATTCTGGCCGGGCACGTAGATGCGCTCAGCTTTGCTCATCTGGGCGGCCTGTTTGCCTCGGCCATGACCGGCAACACCACACATCTTTCCGCAGCACTGGCCCATGCCAACTGGCACTACGCTGTGCTGCTGGGCTGCGTGCTGGCCATTTTTTTTGGTGCGGGCTTTCTGGCAAGCCTTGCCCGCCTGCGGTGGGGAGCCACCAATGGCATTGCACTCATGGTGCTTTTACTGCTGGTGGTGCAGGCTGCCCAATTTGGGGCACATGCCCGGCTGGTCGAGCTTGTGTTGCTCCCCGCCCTTATGGCGGTTCAGGGCGAGAGCATTGCCCGTTTTTCCGGCAATGCAATCCAGACCGTGGTTATCACCAGCAACATGCTCAAATGTGCCTCGGCACTGGCCAGTGCCGTAGCCCTGCGCTGCGGGGCCAGCACGGGGCCAGCATTGCCTGCGGGGGCTATTCTGCTCCCCGGTCTGTCATGGGTTGGTTTTGCCGGTGGGGCCATGCTTGGTGCGTTAGCCCTGCTGTGGCAGGCTCCCCTGCCCTTTTTATGGCCCCTGCCATGGCTTGCCATTCTGTATATTGACATCACCCCCGCAAGACCGGGAAACTAAGGCGCATGCCTGCCCGCCTTACTCCGCGCCGTTTTACCCGGCCCCTGCACCTTGTACCCCGCCTGACCCTGGCTACACTGCTTGCCCTGAGCGGGTGCGGTTATTACTCCTCCCGCATTGCGCATAAAGGGCAACTGGCCGTACTGGGCATGACCAACGAGGACCTGCAAGCCTGCGTAGGCGTACCCGACAGAACACAGATCATTAACGAGCACGTGCGGATCTACCAGTACACCCGGGGCACCAACATACCGGCAACCAACGATTCGACGCTGATCCCCCTGCAAACACTGGTTAACCTGACCCAGACAACCCTTGGCGGGGCAGGCTCCACCTGTGTGGCCTCCATCCGGCTGGTGGATGGCAGGGTAACAGACATGCATTATAGCGGTGACAACGACCAGATGATTGGCAGCGACGGGGTGTGTGCCACCGTTATAAAAGGGTGCCTGAACACCCCCGTACCCTCCGCCCATAAAGTATCGGGCACCATTTTTGGCCCGGTTTCCGCCTTCCATGCGCCTGATATTAGCGGTTTTTCCCAGTCCCCGCACAATGCGGCTCCGGCTGCACCACAGGAGCAGGCAGCCCCTGCATCCGGGCCAACACCGCCTGCACCACCAGCCCGGCCCTAGTGCCCCCGCAGGCGGGACACCGCCCGAAAATGCCGCAACGCCATGCAGCAGATAGCAGTTGACCGCCAAAACCAAAGGAGTAGTGTGACGCTGTCAGATTTGTGAATGAATCCGGCAGGTTCTGCACAGTAGGCATTCCGCGCCAGAACACCAAGCAGCTCCTGCCTTACAGGCTACAAAAGGGTTTTTGGAATGGGCATTTATCTGTGCGTAACACTTCTGGGTCTTGACCTGATCGCATACCTGCTTGGCGGCAACACCGCAGTGCTGGGCGTTGCGGTTGTGGCGTTCCTGGTGCCGGTTGTCATTATGAGCAGCTACACGCTGACCCACATTGAAAAAGACGGCACTCCCGACGCTCATCACTGAGCCTTAGCGGACAACCCGTTAAAAAAACCGCCAGCCTGCACGGTCTGGCGGTTTTTTGTATCCAACGGCCTAGTGCATGATCAATGCGCTAAACACATCGGCCAGCAGCGGCTGAATGACGTACTGAATACCCAGCAGCACGACCATGGGGCTAAAATCGACCCCACCGGGCGTTGGCAGCACCCGCCGGACAGGGGCCAGCACAGGCTCGGTCAACCGTTCCAGGAACATGCCAATCTTCCAGACAAGCTGGTTGCGGCTATCCAGTATGCCAAACGCATACAGATTGACAAAAATACAGGATATAAGGAGAATCCAGCAATAAATCTCCAGTATCCGCGTCAGCACCATGAAGAGCGAAAACACAAACACGATATAAAACCAGCTCCTTACGCTTCAAGCCCGGCAGGGCCACCTTGCAGTTATACGCCCTACAATACAACTTGACAGAAAAATCGTAAGCCCTGTAAACCACTGCCTGACAGATCAGGCGGGGCTGTAGCTCAGATGGGAGAGCGCCTCGTTCGCAATGAGGAGGTCAGGGGTTCGATTCCCCTCAGCTCCACCAACCGCCTGACTCTGCTGTTGTTTTCCTTAAAAAATATCGGCTTTTTGTAAACCACCAGCCCTTGTGTTTACACACGCTGGCGGTTCTGTGCCTCCATGCCTTGCAGGCACACGCCCCATTGCCGAATTCAGCCCGCTGTAATGGCTCCCGGCTCCATCAGATGGTCTACACCAAGTGTGCGTACACCTGTGGTTTTTGCCGTGCCCAGCAAAGCGCTTCTCAGGCTTTCCACCGCATCCCGCACAAGCTGCACAATTGCCTCGCGGTCCTGATAACCGCCAAGCTCCAGTGCGTTTTGATAAAGGCTCCAGACTGTGGACCAGATAATGCCCGGTGTCAGGTAGAGCGACCATTCATTATCCGCAGGCAGAGCGTTTTTGATCTCCTGCAAAATCTGCGTAATTTCCTTCAGATCGAACGAAATCGCTGTTTCCTCACAGGCCTTGTTTTCAACACCTGCGGCCAGACGTGCCAGCTTCCACAAAAGTGCATCCGGGGTGCCGGGGGTGGTGTTCATGGGGAATCGCCTCTCATGCTGTGTGCCTGCATATGATGAACGCAGGCGTGGGCTGTAGCAACGCCAGCGCCATCACGGCAGCGTTTACTCCACTTGCACGGCCATTCCTTACTGGCATCAAATCTGCGCAACGGTAGGAATGTATTCATTTATATACAGATGATTTTTCAAAAAACCCGGCACATTCTTCATCCTTCCCATTTCGGAAACAAACCAATTCCATTACATTGCAAGGCCCAGACCCACCCCAAGGAGCCACCATGCTGAGCCTGAACATAAACGGACAATCCCACCAGGTGGATGTCGATCCAGACACCCCCCTTCTGTGGGTTCTGCGCGATGTTCTGGGCATGAACGCCACCAAATTCGGCTGTGGCATAGCCCAGTGTGGTGCCTGTACCGTGCATATGGATGGCCGGGCCGTGCGGGCGTGCAACCTGCCGGTAGGGCTGATTGGTGAGCAGCGTATCAGCACGCTGGAAGGGCTGAACCCCACAGATCCCGTAACCAAAGCCGTGCAGGACGCATGGGTGGCACTGGATGTGGTGCAGTGCGGTTACTGCCAGCCGGGGCAGATCATGGCGGCTATTGCACTCCTGCGTGCCGTCCCCCACCCCACGGATGAACAGATAGACAGCGCCATGTCGGCCAATCTGTGCCGTTGCGGCACGTATGTGCGTATTCGCGCAGCCCTCCACCACGCGGCGGGAGCACTGGCATGACCACACAAACACCACGCCCCGTACTGGCCAGCCGCAGGCAGATGCTGGGGGCCGGGGGCGCCCTTCTGCTGGCCACGTTCTGGCCCACGCCACGCCGGGGCCGGGCACAGGGCACGTCCGTGCCCGCCAGCACAGCCCCCGAGCAGGGGCTGCTGGTGGAAAACGCACAGGGAGCCTTTGCCCCCAACGCCTATATCCGCATTGCAACGGACAACCGCATTACCCTTATTCTGCCCAACGTGGAAATGGGACAGGGCATTTACACATCCTCCGTCATGCTGATTGCCGAAGAACTGGGCATAGACATGGCGCAGGTGGAAATTGAAGCCGCTCCCCCCGGCGGCGGGGCCGAAATTACGGGTGGCTCCACCTCGGTCATGACCGAGTGGCTCCCGCTCCGGCAGGCCGGGGCCGCAGCGCGCAGCATGCTGGTACAGGCCGCCGCCACGCGCTGGCAGGTGCCGGTGGCGGAGTGCACAACCCGTTCGGCCACAATTATCCACGTGCCTACCGGGCGCTCCCTGCCTTTTGGTGCGGTTGCCGCTCAGGCAGCCACGCTGCCCGTGCCACAAAAACCCACACTCAAGGACCCTGCCACTTACACCCTGCTGGGCAAGCCCCAGCACCGCATAGATAGTGCGGTCAAGGTGCAGGGCCGTGCCATTTTTGGCATGGACGTACAGGTGCCGGGGCAAAAAATCGGCACCGTAGCTGCCTGCCCGGTGGTCGGTGGCACGCTGACAGGCATGAACAAGGCCGCAGCCCTTGCCATACGGGGCGTGCAGGCCGTGCTGGTCAACACGGCCAATAACACCGTGTGCGTTGTAGCCGACCATTACTGGGCCGCCCGCAAGGGCCTGCGCGCGCTCAAGCCCCAATGGCATGATGGCTCTAACGCCCATGTGACGACCCAGACCATCTATGACCAGTTGCATGATGGCCTGAATGGCCCCGCCATTGTGGCCAGCACAAAGGGCGATGCCCCAGCCGTTATTGCCCACGCGGCGGCCACGCATACCGCCACCTACCAGCAGCCCCTGCTGGCCCATGCCACCATGGAACCCATAAACTGCACCGCCCATGTACGCCCCGATGGGTGCGACATATGGACCGGCACACAAATTGCCGACCGCGCGCGGGACACGGCGGTAGAACTGACCGGTCTGCCCAAAGACAAGGTTAATGTGCACTGCCAGTATATTGGCGGGGGTTTTGGCCGCAGGCTGGAACATGAATACGTTACCCAGTGCGTGGAGTTTGCACGGCAGGTGCCCCACCCGCTCAAGATCATCTGGAGCCGCGAGGAGGACCTGACGCACGACCGCTACCGCCCTGCCTACGTGGACCAGATGACCGCCGCACTGGACAGCAAGGGCTTTATAACCGCGCTGACCCACCGCATTGTCGGCCCCGCCGTGGTTGCCCGCTGGGACCCGCCGGAACTGACCAAGGACGGGTATGACGAAGATCTTTCCGTCGCGACCGTTATTACGCCTTACACCTACCCCGCCTACAGGCTGGAATTTGCCCGGCGTGAAGCCCCCGGCGTTGTTACCGCATGGTGGCGCGGTGTAGGCGGCACACGCGGCCTGTTTGTGGTGGAAGGTTTTATTGACGAGCTGGCCCACCGCGCAGGCGCGGACCCCGTAGCCTACCGGCGCGCCATGCTGGCCCAGAACCCCCGCGCTCTGGCCGTGCTGGACAAGGCCGCACAGGCCGCAGGCTGGAACACCCCTCTGCCACCGGGCCGCGCACGCGGTGTGGCCGTGCAGTTTGCCTTTGGCTCCTACATGGCCAGCATTGCAGAGGTGGAAATGCCCGAACCCGATAACGTAATTATCCACCGCGTAACCGCAGTGGTGGATTGCGGGCGGGTGCTCAACCCCGATCAGGTCATCTCGCAGATCGAAGGGGGGCTGATCTTTGGCTTTAGTGCGGCCCTTTATAACGAAATCACGCTCGAAGGGGGCCGTGTGCAGCAAAGCAACTTCAACACATGGCGTGTCATGCGCATGAACGAAGCGCCTTGCAAAATTGATGTCCTGCTCATGCCCAGCACGGAAGACCCCGGCGGCATTGGCGAGGTTGGCACCGCAGCCGCAGCCCCCGTTCTGGCCAACGCCATGGCAGCGGCACAGGGGCGGCGCTACCGCACACTGCCACTCCTTTCCCCCCGCAATGGGGCAGACCACAAGGAGCAGGGCTGATGCGTAACCCCATGTCCTTCCCCTTTATTTCCACCTGTGTGCAGGGCGCACGGGTAAAGTTCTCCCGGGTGGGTGGTGCCCTGTCTGGCGTACTCCTTGGCGGGGCAGCCCTGCTGGTCACCACAGTACATGCCCATGCAGCAGCCTCTGCCCCCAATGTGGAAAACGGGCGCTACCTGGCCCGCGCGGCGGACTGCGAGGTATGCCACACAGCCGAAGGCGGAACACCCTATGCAGGCGGGCGGGCCTTCAGCCTGCCGGGAGTGGGGGTTATGTACGCCCCCAACATTACGCCGGACAAAACCGCAGGTATTGGCGCATGGACCGACCAGCAGTTTGTGGATGCCGTGCGCAAAGGCATATCCCCCCACTGGATGCACCTTTACCCCGCCATGCCCTACCCCGCCTATGCCCGCATGAGCGATGCAGAAGTGCGGGACATACGCGCCTATCTGGCAACCCTGCCGCCATCTGCACAGAAAACACCTGAAAACTCGGTCAAATTCCCGTTCTCCATCCGTAGCCTGATGGTTTTTTGGAACATGCTCAACGGCCCGGCCGCAAGCTATGCCAATGACCCGACCAAACCAGCGGACTGGAACCGTGGCCGCTACCTTGTGGAAGGGCCGGGCCATTGCGCAGACTGCCACTCCCCGCGCACACGAACCTTCGGGCTGGATGCAAGCCGCGCACTGGGCGGCAATGTGGTCAATGGCTGGCGTGCATATAACCTGACACCGGACAAACAGAGCGGGCTTGGCGCGTGGAGTGATGAAGCTCTTGCCCAGTACCTTTCCACCGGTCATGCCGATGGCCATGGCACAGCAGCAGGAGACATGGCCGATGTTATTGGCCATAGCCTGCGCTACCTGAGCGCATCCGACATTCATGCCATGATTGTGTATTTGCGCAGCATTGCCCCCCTGCACACGGCGGAAGATACGGTGGAAGCCAGAACCCCCACAGCGGGTGATGCCAGCTTGCCCCAGAACACGCGCGGTGCACGCCTGTATGCGTCTGCCTGCGCAGGGTGCCACATGCCCGATGGCACGGGCCGCCAGTCCAGCTTTGGCACCATTACGGGAGCGCGCTCACTCGGGGCGGATAACGGGCGCAACCTTGTGCAACTGCTGGTGCAGGGGAGCGGCATGCAAACCACAACGGGTGTGCAGATTATGCCGCATTTTGCCGGTGGCGGGCTGAGCGAGCGGGATCTGGCCGACATTGCCAGCTTTGTCATGACCCATTTTACCACAGCCACCCCGCACAACATGGAACAGGCAGTGCATGACGCCAGACAGGCTGACTAAACGGCTCCTGACATAAAACAGCCCTAATAGAACAGGGCTTATACAAAACAGACAAAAAGGCTGCGGAGCCAGAATGCTCCGCAGCCTTTTGTTTTAACCCCCAAGCCCCGTGCTTACGGGTGGCATTCAGGCGTTCAGGTAGATGGTTTTGGTCTGCACATAGGCTTCCAGCCCATGCTGCCCGTCTTCCCCACCAAGGCCACTGTTCTTGTAGCCGTGGTGGAAGCCCTGCGGTTCTTCCCCCGCGCCACGGTTGACGTATATTTCGCCAAACTCCAGTTCACGCGTCATGCGCAGCACCCGGCCCAGATCCTTGGTAAACAGATAAGCCGACAGACCGTACTGGCTATCATTTGCCAGTGTGAGGGCTTCATCAAAATCCCGCACCTTGAGCAGGGACAGTACTGGGCCAAACACCTCGTTTTGCACAATATCCATACCATGCCGCACATTGGTCAGCAGGGTGGGTGCATAATAGGTGCCGTGGTCATAGGCTGGTCCACTCAGGCGGTGGCCACCCAGCTCCAGCGTGGCACCCTGTGCAATGGCTTTTTGCACCATGGCATCCACTTTTTCCAGCTCCGCCAGACTGACCTTTGGCCCCATATCGGTATCATCCTGCATGGGGTCACCTACTTTCAGCTTTTCCACGCGTGCACGCAGGCTTTTTGCAAACTGGTCATACACGGCCTCGTGCACGTAGGTCCGCTCGTTGGCGGTGCAGACCTGCCCGCCGTTAAAGAAGCGCGCACTCACCGCAGCATCTACCGCTGCGTCTATGTCCGCATCTTCCATAACAATAAACGGAGCTTTACCCCCCAGTTCCAGCCGGACTTCCTTCAGATGTTCGGCAGCGGCCGCCATGATCTTTTTGCCCGCAGGGGTGGAGCCGGTCATGGTAATCAGCGGCACGTCCTTGTGGGCCACCAGTGGCACACCCACATCCGGGCCATCCCCTGTTACAATGTTCAGCACACCGGCAGGCAGCCCTGCTTCCTGCGCCAGAGAGGCCAGCGCCAGAGCCGAGAGCGGGCTTAGCTCATGCGGTTTAACAACAATGGTATTCCCCGCAGCCAGTGCCGGGCCGATTTTGCGCGCACACAGGGCCAGCGGAAAGTTCCATGCGGCAATCCCCCCCACAACACCGTGGGGCACACGGTCGATCAGGATTTTTTCTCCCTCACGTTCACCGGGAATAATTTCGCCTTGCAGGCGGCGGGTATTTTCAGCCGCAAAACGCAAAAGCCCTGCGGCAAAATCCACCTCCACCCGTGCTTCTGCAATGGGTTTTCCCATTTCGGAGGTAATGGTGGTGGCGAGTTTTTCCTTGTCACGCACCAGCAGGTTCATCAGGGCGTACAGGTAATCGGCCCGGGCGGAGGCTGTTTTGGCACTCCACGGACCAAAAGCCTTGCGCGCGGCTGCCACGGCCTTGTCCACATCTGCAGTATTACCTTTGGCTGCGGCTGCCAGTGCCACGCCATTGGCCGGGTTTTTAATGGTTACGTAATGGCCGGAGCTAGGCTGAACCCACTGACCGTTGATGAACTGATCATGTTTTTTCAAAGACATTTCCAATAGTCTCCTTACCGTCTGGGTATGATTATTGGGCATGGCACACCACTTTAAAAGTGATGATATGTGAGCCAAAGGCTCACAAAAAATGAACACCTATTCCGCTGGGGTGCCCAGATAGTCCACAAACCACATAAGCAGCGGGGTTACGCCATCACGCCGCCATACGCTGTACACCGGGGCTTCTGGCAGGTCTGGCGGGGTCATGGCATGCAGCCCGTGCGCGTGGGCTGCGGGCAACATCACATCGGGGCAGCAGCACACCCCAAGCCCTGCGCGCACGCAGGCAAAAATAACGTGGTAGGATTCAATGGTCTGCACACGCCTTGGTACAACACCGTTCTTTTGCATCCACGCCTCGAACACACTGCGATAAAAACAGTCCGAGTTGAACAGAAGAACATCCGTGTTCGCCCAGTCTATCTCACCGGGTGATGCAATCTGTGCAGGCGCCACAAGGCGCAGGCATTCCGTAAAAACCAGCCGGCTTTCCAGCAGAGGGTGCTGGATTGGGCCATCGGTCAGGGCCAGATCCACTGCGCGTTCCATCAGCATCTGTTCCAGCGTGTAGCTCGCGCGCTTGAGCACGGTCAGCTCCACATCCGGGAATGTCTGCATGAAGGATGGCAGGCACTGGGGCAGAAAATGCTGTAACGCTACATCCAGCGCCCCCAGCCGGAGCACACCGCGCGGCACATCGGGTTTAAAAAAATGTTCAAGGGCTGAGGCTTTTTGCACAACCTCACGCGCCTGCGCGTAAAATGCCCGGCCAGATGGTGTTTCAACCAGCCGCCCTTTTTCACGCAGGAACAGGGGCTGGCCAACACTCTGCTCCAGCTCCCGCAGCCGGGCCGTTACGTTGGAAGCAACACAGTTCAGGCGGCGGGAGGCAGCCACAACCGAGCCTGCCTCCATAACCTCGCAGAAAAACCTGAGCTGTGCGAGTTTGAGGCTATCCACGCCCCAGCCGCCCTTAAAACTCCTCGTACGTCGCGGGGTCCTGCCCAAAGGAGCGCCCATCGGGGCGGGCCAGAGTGGCAATGTCCTTCATGTCCTGTTCCGTCAGTTCAAAATCGAACACGGACATGTTCTCCACCTGCCGCTCACGGTGCGATGCCTTGGGGATCGGCACGGAACCAACCTGCACATGCCAGCGCAGCACAATCTGTGCCGGGGTTTTGCCCAGCCGTTTGGCAATGCCGGCTATCAGCTCATCAGACAGGATTTTGCCACCCCGGCCAATCGGGCTCCAGCCTTCGGTCACAATACCGTGCTTCTGGTGGTAGGCCCGCATATCGTCCTGTGGGAAGTAGGGCGAAAGCTCGATCTGGTTGATGGTGGGCAGCACGCCTGTTTCGGCATGCAGCTTGTCCAGATGTTCGGCCAGAAAGTTGCATACGGCAATAGAGCGCACATAACCGCGCTTTTGTGCCTCGATCAGCGCCTGCCATGCCTCCACATACAAACCCTGCTTGGGGTTGGGCCAGTGGATGAAATACAGGTCGTAATAATCCAGACCGGCACGGTAGAGGGATTCCTCAATGCAGGTCAGGGCTTCATCATATTTCTGGTGGCGGCCGGGCAGTTTGGACGCAATGCTCAGTTCCTCGCGCGCACGCCCGCTTTTACGCACGGCCTCGCCCACGGCCCCTTCGTTTTCGTAATTAAAAGCGCTGTCCAGCGCACGGTAGCCAACATCAAGCGCACTGAGCATGCCCTGCACGCCTGCTGCACCGTTTAATTTGTATGTACCAAAAGCTATAAGTGGAAAGCTCCGGCCATCGTTCAGGGTTAGTTCAGGAATGCTCACGCCTGCGTTCTCCTTGAGTATGGATGGACCCCGCACAGTCCCCCGCACGGATTAACCTCAACGCTTCTGTGTGCATGAAGGTTCCGCCATTCACAAGGCAGGAACAGGCAGGCCGGGTACGCATGGTAAGCAGGCACACGACAAAAGGCCGTGTGCCAGCCCCCCCCTACGCGCTGGTGCGGGCTGCTTTACGGTTATGGGCGATATAGGCCTGCACCGTGCCAAACCCGCTCTCCCACGCATTGAGCAGGCTTTCCAGATGTTCACGGTTGTTCACCAGCCCGCGTGCGATCAGCACCCCCTGCTGGTCAAGCAGGAAGGCAGCTGGCAGCTTGTCCACTTCCAGCGCACGGCCCAGAGCGGGGTCGTTTATAAACAGGGCCGGTGGTGTGGCGGTCTGCTGTGCAAAAAGGGTTTGTGCGGCTGGGTTATCATCCCCCGCCAGAACCAGTTCCAGCTGCTCCTTGGCGCAAAAGCTGCGTGCAATGGGTATGACCTTGCGCGAGATCGGGCAGGTAGCCGACACAAACAGCAGCAGGCGGGGCATGGCCCCACCGGCCAGCCCCATGGCCTGCCCATCCAGCGTTACAAAGGAGCCTGCGGGGGCCATGTCCCCCGGCTGGGGGCCGCGTGCGTTTGTCAGGGCACCTACGGGCGCGATTTCCTGAAAAAGCCTGCGCAGCCTGAGCACCATGCGATACGCCACAAAAAATGCGGCACACAGCAGCAGGCTCAACATGGCGTTTGCAAGAACAAGAGCCTGCAGGCCTGCCTGTGTCATACCTGCTCCTTCCCGGCCTGTACCGGCGTATCAGTAAGACCAGATGGCATCGCAGCTGAACCAGAACATGTTGTTGGTGCCGTTATTGGCAAAATTGACGTTCGGATCATCCGTGGGGGAAACACGGTTGAACGGACGGGTGCCATTGAGCGACTTGTCCAGCCGCACTTCGGGGCGGAGAGAAAAACTGCCGCGTGGCAGTTTGAGGAACTCCGGCCGGTAGGTCACGCCCACGGTCAGCTCCCCATACGTGGTGCCCGGTGCCTGATCGTAGGGGTAGCTCCGCCCGCGCAGTTCGTTCACGTAGGACATGGTGGAGGTGTTGGCACCTACAACCTGCCCGTTATTGTCCCGGAAGATTTCACCTCGTGCGTTAAAGGTCAACGAGGGGGAGAAATCATGCGCAAAATAGGTGGTCACGCCATACACGTCATCCTGCAAATAGTCGTCATGGTAATAGGTACCATTGAGCGTGATGGACGTGGTGTCGTTCAGTTTGTACGTAGCCAGAATATCGCCAACATATTCCATTTTCTGGTTGGCTACATTGCCAATGGCATACACGCTCTGCTGCGGACCAAGGTAGGCAATGGCCGCCACATCCAGATTGCCGTCAGCAAGGCCTGTAAGCTGCACGCCAAAATAGCCTTTGGGCCGCTTGTTGTTTTTGGCACCGCCAAACGTGGTGGAGTTACCCGCATTAACACCCAGAACCCATGCAACAGTGTCGGTCATATGCCATGTGGCCAGCACACCCACGGTTTCAAATGGTACAATGTAATCGGATGAATAGTTATAGGAATAAAAGGGGCGTTCCAGTGCGTCCGTGCCCTCAAAACCCTGAATACCGTATTGCTGGCCAATCTGCAGGTCTATGCCGCCCTTGCTCAGCCAGGGGAGATGCGCATCAATATGGGCCTGTGTTGGCGCCCACTGGTACATACCTGTCAGGTTGCCATCGCCCATGCCAATGGTCGGGTTAAAGCGGGCGTCCGAACCGTACAGCACTTCGAACACAAACCCGATGCCATAGCCCCCGCCAATGTCGGTCGTGGGGTGGGAGAGTGTGCCCGTAATCTGGTTCAGTGTAGCCGTGTTGGCGCGGTCCACGTAGGACTGTGCCCAGTTCCGGCCTGTGTGGGTCCACGGGTTGCCGTTTACGCCGGCTTCGACCACAAGGTGGCCTTCCAGATCATCAAACCATGTATGGTTCTTGGAGGTTTTAAGATTAACCTCTTCCTTGTCCGCCTGTGCTTTTTCCGCAGGGGTTTCTTCCAGCACCAGAGGGCGGGCGGAATCACCGGGAATTATTTTTTCCTGCGCCATGGCGGGCAGTGCCGCCAGTTGCATGGTTAGCCACATCCCAACGGGCAAAGGGCGGCGAAGAAACATACTTTTTTTGCTCCACAGATCAGAACCAAATTATTCAGTAAAACCCGCCGGGCGGGTGAGTATGACAGTTTGCACCGGATACAGGCTGGATAAGGCGTGACCAAAAGTCACTTTAAGTTTTCATGTCACCCGCCAGACCTGCCCCAAGCTGCGCCTGCTCCTTGTTGCCGCACCGCCACAAGGAGCACGCCGCACTCACCCTTTGCCGGGTGTATGCGCGCAGGCCGCAAGCGAACGTTCGAGCACATGCGCACGCAGGCTCATGAAGTCCGGCCCCGAGAGCGGGTGCGCACGCCATGTGTGCACTTCCGCTGCCGTATAGGGCTTAAAGTTGGGCGGCGTGCTGGTCCCACCCAGTGTGATCAGCACAAAGTTCATGACATCCGCCAGAGTCTGGTCATCGCGGATCAGGGACATGGACACACCTGGCACACGCACCAGATAAGACCGCCCCTCCTCCGTGCAGGCAAAACTGCCTACCGTGTTACGCAGCATGGGCACAAAGGTCGGGCCGGATATGCCCTCAATCCCGTGGCACCCACCACAATGCGAAACATAAACAGACTGCGTATGGCTCAGGGTTGTCGCACCCGGCACGGCATCTGGCACCGCATGGGCACGCGCGGTGCCGGCCATAATGGCCAGCACCGCAACGCAGGCAGGCAGAACACAACGCAACAACGCCATGCGCATGCTCAGGAAGCTTTCCCGATCACGGCGGCGGTGGAGCAGTTGTACATTTCCGACGTACCCGTGCCGAAGCACCAGATGATGTCGTTATTGGCCATGGGGCGGTAGGAGGGCTGGTCCCCGTCCGTGCCAAGGCAGGTCACTTCGTTACACGAATCCTGACCACAGCAGTCACGGTAGGCAATCATGTAGGAATTACCATCCTGCGGGTTGTAGCAGCTCCCGATCCATGATGTGGGGGACGGAGCCGTACCGGGCGGGCAGCTATGAACCCCACCACCGCAGGACGTGCACAGGTTGCCGTCAATGGCGCAATAACGCCAGTAATCGCACGCATTGGCATCCTTGACCTGTGCCTTGGTGCCAAAAGGCGTTGGCGCCTTGGAAGCAGCCTTGCCCGCAGCAGGCGTTGCTGCCGAAGCACGGCTGACCGGCAGCAGCGGGAACAGCGGCACGGCAGCTGCAAGCCCGCCCAGACGGGCCACCACACCACGGCGGGACGTACGCCCCGCAAAGCGGCGCAGCACGGATTCGGTCATACGGTCGAACAGGGAGACATCCTGTTCCGTTTTTTGAGTGTGTTCAGAAGGCAACATGCGCATTCGCTCCTGTATCGGCTGGCGCTGCGGAGTGTGTGGGGGCCACGCCATCCAACACCCCTTCAATCTGCCGCCGCGTATTAACTAGGTCTTTGGCCAGTATGGTGCCGCGCTCATCAAGCAGTACCACCGCTGGCATACGGTTGATTTGAAGAACCAGAGCCAGTTCAACCCCGGTTATAAGTGGAACACCCTGCATTTCTGGCCGGGCCAGCTGCATGGCTTTAAGTTCGGGTTCGGGGCCGTCCCCTACAAACACAAGGTCCAGCCCACGCTCGGCAGCAATCTGGCGCGCAATGGGGGAGACGCGCTTGCACACGGGGCACTCCGCCGCCACAAACAGCAAAAGCTGCCTGCGACCTGCGGGAAGAACATCCCCTACGGTAAAGGGCTGGCCATCCAGCGTATGCAGGATCAGGCGCGGGACCACCTGCCCCACGTCCAGACCGGGCTTGACCTCCTGGTTACCCAGCGGTGCCAGCCGCTCGTGCAGCACACCAATCTGGCGGGCCAGTGCAACCAGCACAACGGCCAGCACAAGCACCAGAACAACCAGAACAGCCTGCCAGAGGCACAACAGCATAATCATGCGCCATGCTCCTGCATGCCGGACCCGGGCACATGCACCGGTGGCAATACCTGCATGGCCTGCCACAGCAGATACAGGCACACGCCCCCTACAACACCCTGCCCCCACAGTACGGGAGCAACCCCATACCCAAAGGCAAGGCCCATGCAGGGCACAAGAGCCAGCACGGCACAGGCCACAGTGCGCAGCACAACTGCCCAGGAGAGCTTTTGACCAGCCACCCCCGGCGTGCACCCACACGACAGGTCCGTACGGCCGCGCAGCACATTCACGCCCATGGCGCAGGCAAACACGACCAGCAGCACCGCCGCAGCCATGCTGCCAACACCTGCCCCGATACCGGAAAACAGCAAAGCAGCGACCCCGATTTCGGCTACAGCCAGTGCCCAGGCCGCACTTTCGTACGACCATGCGGGCAACAGGCGGTAAGCAGCAAGTGTGCCCAAAAACGTGTCATGCGCACGCAGTTTGGCAATACCGGCCACCATAAACAGGGCGCCAATACCACCTGCACACAAAGCCGCTACCAGTTGCCCTGTCTCAACGCACCATACGGGTGCCAGAAAGGGCGAAGCCTGCAGGCTCATCCTTCACCCGGCGCAACCGTGAAAATCAAAGACGTACCAAGCCCTTTCATGGTCCGCAGCAGCTTGCCGGTGCGGGCGTCGGAGATAAAGAAGTTGCCATCTTCATCCGCAGTAAACATCAGCGGGCTTGCGTCCTGCGTCACGCCGACCATGGTGCTGGCCACCTTGAGCGGCATACGGCGGATACGCTTGTGCGTGTCCGTGTTGTACACCCAGACTTCGGTCCCGGAATCCTTGTGGGTCCAGAACGTGCCACGGTGCATGAGCACATACAGCTCGTGCGTATCTTTATGCAGGGCGGACATCTGCCACCCACCCGGACGCCAGGTGACTTCAAACGGTGCCGTAGCATCGGACCCGGGCTTGAGACCGGCCCCTTCCTGCAAGGACCATGCAGGCTGCACAACACTGTTGGCAGACAGGGTGGTTGGGTAAACCTTGCCGCTATAGCTGATGAAATACGTAGAACCGTCTTTGGCGACACTGGGGCTCTGTTCAAAAATGCCGTCTTTGTCGGGCTCAAAGAACGCAGCGCTGTGGGTTACACTGGCCTTGCCATCTGCCTCGACACTGACATTGCTCAGAGTACCATCACCACACAGGGAGGAAAAACCGGCATTACCCCACGCGTATGCAAGGGCGCAGCCGGGAATTTCCACCGTATGGGTAACTTTGTGTTCCTTTGTGTCCACCACCTGCACCGCGTTGGCGGGGCTCATCTGGTACACATAAACCCGTGCGCCATCGGCGCTGATGGCCATGTCGTTCCGCTTGGGGGTCACCAGTGCGCGGGACGGCAGTTTTTCATCCGCAGTCAGCTTGAGTGTCTGGGAATCGTATTCGGCCAGAAGGTCGTTCCGTGCGCCACGGTTGCCGCGCTCCCATGTGGTTTCACCCACATAAAAGTGGCTGGCATCGGGGCTGAGCACCATGTTGGGGTTGTAGGCAGCCTGCACCATACCCAGCAATACGCCACGGTCGGCGTCCACCACATCAACACGGCCATCCTTGTTATGGGTGTAAACCGCGTCTTCCACCAAAATGGTGTGGGGGCTGTAAGGTTTTAGGGTGACCACGTCGCTCTGCTCGGTTTGCAGGACGGGTTCGGCGGCCTGAACGGTGGCTGCTGAAAAAAAGGCCGCACTGCCAAGAAGCAGGCCAAGCCATGATTTGCGGGGGCTAAGAAGGGACATGCAGACCTGTTTTTCTCTCGTTTTCCTTCAGGATTTTCGTATCATAGTCGTTACTGTTGCCTTTTCAACACAAAAATTGCACACATATGTCAACAACCTGACACGACCGGGAACCGACCGCGGAAATCCGGTGGTCGATTTTAAAAATTCCCTTCTTTTTTAAAAAATCGTTGCAAAAGCCACCGCGCGGCAACCCCGTGGGAACCCTTGGCGTGCCAGACCACGGCAAGGGGCACCAGACGGTTGCCTGCATCAAATTGTTGCTCCAGCACCACAATGTCCGGTGCGGCGGGCGATGCCGCCAGAACATGGTCGGATACAAAGGCCCAGCCTATGCCGTGGCGCACCAGTTCCAGAATGACCCAGTGGCTTTCTACCCACCAGACTTCCCCCGCCAGCCGCAGGTAATGCCGCTCGCGCTCCTGCCCACGGGCCGCAACCAGAATCTGGCGGTAGCGTTTAAGCTCCTCCCACGCTACGGGGCCACCCTGTGCCAGCGGGTGGTTGCGCCCGCACACCAGCTTGAGCGGCACCCGCCCGATGGTGCGGAAGGCAAGTTCGGGCGGCATGCGGTGCTGCTGCCACATAACCCCAAGCTGGGCGGCACCATCACGCACCAACTGGCCGACATCCTCCATGAGTGGAAACAGGATTTCCATTTCCACATGCGGAAAAACCTGTGCAAATTCCGCAAAAACCGGGCCAAGGGCATGCTCGGGGTATAGTTCGTCTATGGCGACAACCAGCTTGTTCTCCACCCCGCTTTCCAGCGAGCGGGCAACGCCAATCAGGTGTTCACGCCGTTCCAGCACCACGCGGGCCTCACGCAGCAGGCGCTCGCCATCCACGCTCAGTACGGGGGTGCGCCCTGTGCGCACAAACAGGACAACCCCAAGGTCCACCTCCAGGTTGGCCACATGCGTACTAATAGCCGACTGGGCGCGCCCCAGCGCACGCGCCGCCGCGGAAAAAGACCCCGCATCCACCGTGGCCACAAAGGCTTCAAGCTGTTCGAGAGAAACGTTCATCCATCTGTTTTTCCGATAGGTTCCATCTTTTCTTTCCTATCAGGCTCGATAGATTGCCGCCATGTCAACTTACTCTTCCAGCCAGCCCCCGGCCATGCGCGCGGCAGGGCTACCCGCACCTCCTGTGGTTCCCATGCGTTCGGGCATGGACCGCCTGCGCCATGTTCTGCTGTTCGAGCTTATTGCGCTCTCCATTACCATTCCGGCTGGTAGCGCCCTGTTTGGCCTGCACGAATCCGCCATGGGCGTTATTGGCCTTGGCAGCGCCATAACCGCCATGGTGTGGAACTACCTGTACAACCTGATTTTTGACCGGGTGATGACCCATCTTTACCGCACCACGCACAAAACCATGCGTGGGCGGCTGGTGCATACCCTACTGTTCGAGGCCGGGTTGCAGGTGGCCCTTGTGCCGGGGATTGCCCTGTACACCCATGCCCCGCTGATGGAGACGTTCTCGCTCTCCCTCTCCCTTGCCCTGTTTTATCTGGTGTACGCTTTTGTCTTCAACATGGCGTATGACCGGGCCTTCCCCCTCCCGCACTAGCCCGCCCTTTGTGGCAGCACGGCAGGGGCACGGCCCCCTGCAATCACTTTTTGGGGCAAATGAGGAGTGCAGCGCACGGAAAGTATTGCGACTAATTCTCATTTATGGTTGAGTGAGGTCAGACTCGTAACCATGAGGTGCAAAGTAATGGTTGTCTGCTCCTGCAACCTACTGACTCATAAAGATGTTGAAGCCGCCGTGGCCGATGGCGCAAACCACCCGCGTGAGATTTATGCCGCCCGCGGGTGCAAGGCCCAGTGCGGCAACTGCGTTAAAGGCGTTGTATGCCTGCTGCGCGAAGCCAAAATGAGGCACATGCAGCAGGCTGAACTAGCCGCCCACGCCGCCCGCCAGCAGAGCGTGGCCATGGCTGCTTCTGCCTGAGCACACGCCAGCCGGGCTTATTCCTGCCCTTTTACCCCGCTTGCACACTCCTCTGGCTTCTGGCACCGATGCAGGCATGAGCGATCCTGTTTTTGTACTTGGCGGCGGTGCCTGGGGCACTGCACTGGCCCTGCATGCTGCCCGCACCGGAGCACAGGTGCACCTGTGGGCACGCAACGCGCAAACCCTGCCCAATGGGGCCATGCCGCGCCTGCCGGACTACCCGCTCCCCCCTACCGTTCACCCCTGCTCCGCATTGCCACCAGTTACGCCGCGCTGCGTGCTGGTTGCCGTGCCCACGCAGTATCTGGCCTCTGTTCTGCCCCTGCTGCCCACTGGTGTTGCCGCCATTTTGTGCTGCAAGGGCATAGAACGCCAGACACTGGCTTTTCCGCTGGATATTCTCGCGCGGGAGCGGGCAGATGTCCCCGGCGCTGTGCTGTGCGGCCCCAATTTTGCGCGCGAGATTGCAGCAGGCCTGCCCGCAGCCGCCGTACTGGCGGCCCCGGACGCCGCACGCGCGCAAAGCCTGAGCACCCTGCTTTCCACCCCCCTGTTCCGCCTTTACGCCAGCACGGACTGTGTGGGGGTGCAGCTTGGGGCGGCAGCCAAAAATGTAATTGCCGTAGCCTCGGGCGTGACCATAGGCGCAGGTCTGGGCGAAAACGCACGCGCAGCCCTGATTACCCGCGGACTGGCCGAAATAACCCGGCTGGCCACAGCCCTTGGCGGGCAGGCGTCAACGCTGGCGGGCCTTGCGGGGCTGGGGGATCTGCTCCTGACCTGCACGGGTGCATCCTCGCGCAATTATCAGATGGGGCTTGCCCTTGGGCAGGGGATGAACACGCAAACCGCCCTGAACAGCCTGCCCGGCGTGGCCGAAGGGGTAACAACGGCAGCCGCCCTGCAAAGCCTTGCCCGCACCCATGGGGTGGAAACCCCCATAACCGACTGCATTGCTGCCTTTATGGAAGGGCAGATCACCCTGCAACAGGCCACCCACAACCTGCTCAGCCGCCCGCTTAAAAGCGAGGTTTAGCCGCCCGACCTGCGCACAGGCTGTAGCAGACTACGCTCTGGCAATACGCGCACCCCGTTTTGTCACGTTCGTGTGAGGGGTGGAGTCTTTGCCCGCATGGGGTTGTATCTGCCCATGCACTTTCCACGTTGGATGCAGCGGTGGGGGAACACCCCGCACCGCAGACTGACATTTATTGGAAAGGCTGGCATTCCCATGACCAAACCCAATGCTTCAGAACGTCACATCAAGGAATATCTTGGCACGCCCACAGACCTGAAGGCCGAAAAGGTCAAGGCTGTGGCCGCAGGTCTGGCCGAGGTTCTGGCGGATGTGTTCGCCCTTTACATCAAAACCAAGAACTTCCACTGGCATATGAGTGGCCGCCACTTCCGCGATTACCACCTGCTACTGGACGAGCAGAGCCAGCAGATTTTTGCCATGACCGACCCTCTGGCCGAGCGCGCACGCAAGATTGGCGGCACCACGCTGCACTCCGTTGGGGAAATCAGCCGCAAAACGGCCATTCTGGATAACGATGCCCTGTACGTCACCCCCGAGGACATGCTGGCCGAACTGCGCGAAGACAATCTGACCCTGACCAAACGCCTGCGCGCGGTGCATGAAATCTGTGATGATGCCCACGACGTTGCCACCGCCAGCCTGCTGGAAAACTGGATTGATGAAACAGAGCGCCGCACATGGTTCCTGTTTGAAACCACCCGCCCGGTTTTTGGCAAAAATGACTGACGGCCGCAGGGGCTAGCGCCCCCACGCAACCAGCCCCGCGCAGGTCATGCGGGGCAATACCGGGCAGGCTGGAGCAGGGCTTACCCCCTACCCCGGCCTTTGCCCGGCTTTAGTGTGCCGCAGGTGCGGGGGCTACGGCCTTAACCCCTTTTTCCGCGCAGTAGCGGGCATAATATTCATCCGCCATGCGCCGCAGGGCCGTACCTATGGCTGCATACTGGTACTCGTTCAGATTGGCGAGCGAGGCCCGGGCCGATGGGCGTTTAACGGCAAAGCCATCACCGGGCAGCAGCACCACGCCTGTTTCTTCCGCAATGCGGAACAGGATGGTCTGGTAGTCCACCTTGGTCATCAACCACCGGGCAAAGCGGCGGCCATAAAGCTGCGTGACCACATTGGCCAGATCAATCAGCGTATAATAGTGGGTGCTACCATCATCATCCGGCGCTTTTACGCCCAGATCGCGGTACAGGGCCAGTTCGCGCCGGTGTAGCAGGCGTTTGAGCGCATTTTTATATGCATCCCGCCCATCCATAAGAGCAAACAGGGCAAACAGCACCATCTGCACCTGCTGGGGGGTGGACAGGCCCGCCGTGTGGTTAAGGGCCACTGTGCGGCTATCGGCCACCAGCCGGTCAATAAACTTCAGGCCACGCACGTCGGGGGTGAGCGAGGCGTAACGCTTGTCCAGCTCCTGTTTTTCGGCTTCGGGCAGGGCTGCTAGTGCGTGATCCAGCACGTTGTTCTGGTGCATGGCCACAACACCAAGCCGCCAGCCCGTGGAACCGAAATACTTGGAGAAGGAATAAACCAGCACCGTGTTGTACGGGCAAATGGCGTAAATGGACCGGAAATCATCGGCAAAAGTGCCGTACACATCATCGGTGACAATAATCAGGTCCGGGCGTTTTTTAACAATTTCGGCAATGCGGGCAAGCCCTGCATCGCTCATACGGACCGATGGCGGGTTGCTGGGGTTAACCACCAGAAAAATCTTGACCGAGGGATCAAGCAGTTTATCCAGTTCCTCTGGCGGGTACTGCCACCCGGCCTCGGGGTCGGCATTAATGGCCACTTCCTGCAACTGGTAGTCCCGCAGTTCCGGGATTTCCACGTACGGGGTAAAGACTGGCATGCCAATGGCGGCCTTGTCCCCCGGCCGGATCAGCCCGTTCTCCCGCAGGGAGGCAAAAATATAGCTGATAGCAGCCGTCCCCCCTTCCAGCGCAAACAGGTCTGTCGTGCTTTCGGGCATGGTGCCGCCTGCCATTTCGTGCAGCAGGTAGTGGCGCACCACCTGCTCGGCATAGCGGAGCATGCGGGGGGGGGTCGGGTAGTCACACCCCAGAATGCCCGCCGTGGCTTCGAGCAGGAACGCATCGGCTGGCAGGCCCATCTGATCACGCACATAGGACAGGGCACGACGCAGGAAGGCCACGCCGGGCACATCCTTGTTGGCTGCCAGAAATGCCTCAAACCGGGCTTCTATCCCTGCACGGCGGGGCATACCCCCCACCCCTTCGGCCATATAGGAGAAGGTGAGCGCAGAATCGGCTGCGGCAAACATGCCAAGCTGAAAAAAGCCCTGCCGGGGCAGGGTCGCCAGAAAGTTGGGGTTGCCGCGCCCTGCATCCAGCATGGCCCGCTGTGCCCGCCCCGAGGCCAGCCGGATAAGCTGGTCCTTGAGTTCAAACGGGCTGAGGTGCCGGTATTTCTGAAAGTCGTCGGCTGGGCTGGACATCCCGTGCTTCCTTCAAGCGGATATTCTTGTTGTGAGGAATGTGCATGCACACAAGCGGGAAAACCACCCCCAAAAACGCAGATCGTGCCTGTTTTGTCCTGTTTTTTACCCTTTTATGCCAAAAATGCGCTCTGTCAGACCTGTTCTTCCTCCGGCAGGGGGGCGGTCAGGTGGTCGATCACCGCCAGCAGCACGGCAGTAATGGGGGAGGCAAAAGCAAAGCCCCACATCCCCAGAAAAGCGCCAAATATGGTCTGGGAAAGAATGGTCAGCGCAGGCGGCATACTGACCGCCCTTTTCTGAATGAAGGGGGACATCACATACCCTTCAAACGCCTGAATAAAGGCATACAGCCCCGCCACCATAAGGGCTTCACGCGGGCTGATGGACAGGGCGATCAGCAAGGCAGGCACTGCCCCGATAAACGTACCCAGATAGGGAATGAAGTTGGCCGTACCCGCAACCAGCCCAAGCGGGAAAGCAAGCGGCATACCCAGCAGGGACAGGCCAACCCATGTCAGCACGCCCACAACGGTCATATCCAGCAGCTGCCCCGCAACCCAGGCAGAGAGCACATGGGCTGTTGTGCGGATCAGCTCACGCGCGGTGCCACGGTAGCGCGTGGGTACCAGCCGCAGCAGGCCATTGGCATACAGGTGGGGGGAGAGCGCAAAATACACCCCCGCAATCACAATAACCACCAGCGTACCTGCCGACCCGAAGGTGGAGGTCAGCACGTTGGTCATGGAGCCTGCAAAATCTATTCCGCCAGCTCCCTCCGACCCAAGGGGGCCGGATGTCTGGTTGCCACCAAAAAAGCGGGGAATGTGGTTGAGCACCGAATGCCCGATCGGGTTTTTGTCCAGTGCGGCATGCAGGGCATCGCGCTCATGGGTCAGGGCCGCATACAGGTGAGAAAGCTGTGTGACCAGCTCGGGGCCGGACACATGCACAACAAACGAAACACCCCCCACAAGCCCGGCAAGGAACAGCACAACCGCCACCCACTGCCGCATGGGCAGCACCCGGCAGATCAACCGCGCGGCACCATGCAGGACCACCGCCACAAGGGCTGCGGCAAACACCACCATAACCACGGCCCCACCCGCATAAATGAACAGCCCCACACACAGGGCCGCCACCACGGCAATGGCAAGCTGGTAAAAGCGGCGCAGAATACGCCCCAGCTTTTGCACGTTCAGGGCCAGAACGGCTATCTGCTCCGCGCTGGCGGTTCCTGCCGCATCTGCCATGGGGGTGGGGGGCAACCCTTTATACGCACTGGTCTGGCCGGGCTGGTCTGGTGCGGGAGCCTGTTCGCCCTCAAGCATCTGCTGTTCCACTGGGGTTATTTCCTGACATGATCGTGCGCCACATGGTATGTGTGCTTTGTGTGTGGCGGAAAAGAGCTGCCGCAACACCCCCTTTTCTTGCAACACATTCTTGCGTCGCACGGAAAGACCTCGAAATAAAAACACGACACGGGTATAAAACCGCCACATTGCAGATGTGTTTCCCTACCCCTTCCCCTACACCAGCTAACACAAAGCGGATAATCGTTGTCTGAGCCCCCAGCCCCCCGTTCACCCAAAGGTTACCTGAGCAAGGCCCTTACCTTTGCCACCCGTCCTCTGGACATGGCAAACCCTTGCCTGCAGGGGCGTAAACGGCGCTGTGGGCGACCCACGACCGATGTTACGGAAGACCTTGACCAGTATCTGCTGGAAATAGCGGCGGGCCTGTTTGTGCAGCATGGCTACGCGGGCACCTCCATTGACCAGATCGCCCGCAAGGCGTGCGCCAGCAAACAGACAATCTACCGCCGCTATTCCTCCAAGGAAGCGCTGTTCATAGCAGTGGTCACCAACCTGACCGGCTCGGTACTGCGGGCCATGGAACAGACTCCCCTGACCAACCCGCTGGAGGAACTGCGCCACATCAGCCGCCTGATGCTGGATTTGACCCTCCGCCCCGATGCGCTGGGCACGTACCGGATTCTCATAGCCGACGGGCACCGCCACCCATCCCTGCAACAGCAGGCGGTGGCGGCCATTGGCCAGCCTTTCCATAATAATTTTGTACGCCTGCTCAAAGCGGCGGAGCAGAAAGGCCAGATCAACCCCGGCCATGCCACGGATACCACGGCCCGCCTGCTGACCGGCATGGTTACCGGCTGGCCAATGGAAGACAGCCTTTTTGGCCTTGATCCGCTCAAGACCGAGGAAGAGCGCGATGCTTTTTTTAACGAGGCATGGTCTTTTTTCCTCAACGCCGTAGGGGGGAGGCAGACTGCCCCGGCCCCGCAGCAGGTTCCGGGCTGAGCACACACCTGTGCGCCCCGCCACACCGGGGCTGTATGTTTACCCGGCGCTGCCCGTAATACTGGGGCGGAAGTCCAGCGCAAGCCCGTTCATGCAGTAACGCAGCCCGGTCGGGGGTGGCCCGTCGTTAAAGACATGGCCCAGATGGCCCTCGCACTGCGCGCAGTGGGCTTCCTCCCTGACCATGCCGTGGCTTGTATCACGCCGGGTGGCAACGCCCTGCGGCTCTGCCGCCCAGAAGGATGGCCACCCGCTCCCGCTCTCATACTTGGTGGTGGAGGAAAACAGCAGCGTACCGCATGCCGCACAATGGTAGGTGCCGGGGCGTTTTTCCCCGTTCAGGGGGCTGGAACCGGGGTATTCCGTGCCATGACCGAGCAGAATCTGCTCCTGTTCGGGGGTCAGGGGGGCACGGGGGCCACACCCGCCAGAACTGCAACTGCTGGTCATAACGGTTCCTTTCTGCCTCCAACCGGTGCGGTGCACCAGCCACCCCGCACCGGGGCACTACCTGCTGCCCAGACTACCGCCCGCAAGCCTGCTGCGCCAAGCCCCCGGCCTGTCACACTCGGGCGAGCGCCTCCCCCGGGCCCGCACGCCACGCGGGGCACGGGAATAGAGGCTTGCTGCCCGCGCGGGCTGTTCCTAAAGTTCGTGTGCGCCATACCAGCCTTACCCCGCACACGGGCTGGCCCGCCCGGTATGGCGTTCCCCCAGCCCTGCCCCACGGCATGAACAGGACCACACCATGAGCCTTACCGATCTGCTGGTCATGCTGGCCTATCTGGCAGCCATGCCGGTTGTGGCCCTTATGCTGGCGGGTCGCCAGTCCTCCCCCACCGCGTACCTGGAAGGGCACAGGGACCTGCCATGGTGGGCGCTGTGCCTGTCCCTTGTTGCAACGGAAACCTCTACCCTGACCGTCATCAGCGTGCCGGGCATTGCCTATGGGTCGGGCATGGTTTTTGTGGGGCTGGCCCTTGGCTACCTTGTGGGCCGGGCCATTGTTGCGTGGTGGTTCCTACCCCTTTACCAGCAGGGGCATATGCTCAGCGCCTATGACTGGCTGGGCCAGCGCTTTGGCTCCACCATGCAGCGGCTAGCCTCCGCCACATTCCTGACCACCCGCCTGCTGGCAGAGGCCGTGCGCCTGTTTGCGGGCATGCTCCCTTTGGCCACCATGCTGGCAGCCCTGCACATACACCTGCCCCAGCCCATGCTGCTGGGGGGCATTATGCTGCTGACCCTGTTCTACACTGTTTGTGGCGGCCTGCGCGCAGTGGTTTGGTCAGACAGTATCCAGTTCGGTCTGTACCTGTTCGGGGCGACAGCCTGCGCGCTGCTGCTCTGGCATGGCGCGCCCGCGGGCACATGGCACAGCCTGCAACAGGCAGGACGGCTGCACCTGTTTGCCCATGGCGCCCCGTTGCTGAACAGCCCGTTTACACCCCTTGCCGCCCTTGCCGGAGGGGCTTTGCTCTCGGTTGCATCCCACGGTACCGACCAGCTGATGGTCCAGCGTGTGCTGGCCGCACGTAGCCTGCGGGATGCGCGGCTGGCCCTTATGGGCAGCGCGCTGGGGGTGGGTGTGCTGTTTGCCCTGCTCAGCCTGACGGGCGTACTGCTCTGGGCACGCAATGGCGGGCTCACACTTGCGCAGGCGGGCTATGCCAGCCCGGATGCCATTTTTCCTGCATATATTGTGCACGACCTGCCACCGGGCCTGCGCGGGCTTATGCTGGCGGGTATTCTGGCTGCCACCATGGGCTCACTCTCGGCTACGCTGTCGGCCATGACCGCCGCCAGCGTGGGGGATTTTGCCCCCCTGTGCGCGCGCGCCGCACGCAGGCTGCGCTGCTCCGCGCTGGGCTTTGCCCGGCTGGTTAGCGTGGTGTGGGCCTGCGCGCTGGTGGCATGTGCGGGGCTGTTTGCCCATGCCAGCCAGTCCGCCATTCTGCTTGGCCTGTCCATTGCCGCGTGCGGGTATGGCCCCATGCTGGGCACGTTTGTTGCGGGCATGGCCATGCCCCGTGTGCAGGCACGCACACTGGCACCGGCCTTTGCACTAAGCGTGCCGTGCATGGTCTGGGCCATGCTGGCCCTGCGCCCCAACGGGCACCCCCTTGCCTTTGCGTGGCTGATCGTACTGGGCGTGATTCTCCTATTCGGGCTAGCCGGCCTGCTCCATATCATGCACCTTAGTCCGTACCCCCTGCCCGCCCGCAACCGGAGGCCAAAATCATGACGACTCAACACACACCAAACCAGCCCCCCCGCACGGAAATGCAGGACCCGCGTTATGACGGACTGGACACATGGCCCACCGCCACCGTGCTGGAAAGCCTGCTGGAAAGCCAGCTCGCGGCCACGGCGGCAGTGCGCTCCGCTCTGGCGGACATGGAGGCTGCCATTGCACAGGCGGTGCCACGGCTGGAACGGGGCGGGCGGCTGTTTTACGTAGGGGCAGGCACATCGGGGCGGATTGGCTTGCAGGATGGTGTGGAACTGATCCCGACCTATGGCTGGCCGTCGGAGCGGCTGGTGCTGCTGCTGGCAGGTGGGGAGGCCGCCCTGTTCAGCCCCGTGGAGGGCGCTGAAGATGATGAGGACGAAGCCCAGCGCGCCATAACCAGCCACACCCCCACGGCTGATGATGTGGTGATCGGCATTGCCGCAAGCGGGAACACCCCCTACACCTGCGCAGCCCTTGCCAGCGCCCGCTTTTGCGGCAGCCTGACCATTGGCCTGTCCTGCACCCCCGCAGCCCGCCTGCTGGCCGAAACCGACATAGGCATCCTGACCGAAACCGGGCCGGAAGTCGTGGCAGGCTCCACCCGCATGAAGGCAGGCACTGCGCAGAAAATCTGCCTCAACCTGCTTTCCACCACACTCATGATCCGCCTTGGCCATACGTGGCGGGGGCATATGGTGGACATGCGCATTGTAAACACCAAGCTGGTGCACCGCGCACTGCGGATGATTACCCAGTTAACCGACTGCTCGGACACACAGGCACAGGCCGCCCTGCTCAAGGCAGATGGGTCCATCAAACTGGCCATACTGCTGCGTCAGGGGCTGGAACCCGCACAGGGGCGCATGCTGCTCCGCCTGTGCGACGGGCACCTGCGCCGGGCACTGGACCTGCTGGCCGTGCAGGCTGCACGTGGCGTAGGCCCCGCCGTCCATAACACCACACCCGCGCCCGAACAGATGCTGTATTAATGCCCCCGGCCCAGACCCTTCTTGCACTCGATGGCGGAGGCACCCATACCCGCGTTGCCCTGATCACGCGGGATGGTGGCCTGCTGGCCCACACCACCGGCCCCGGCTGCAACCCCTATGACCGGCCAGACTGGGCCGAACACCTGCATACCCTGCTGCGCGCACTCCCCCATAACGGCCTGTGCGCGGCCGTACTGGGCATGGCCGGGTATGACGGGGCGCGCCCTTCCTCCCACCAGCAGGTGGACGTTGCCCGCGCAGCCCTTGGGCCAGACATCCCGCTGGAACTGGAAAACGACGTGCAGACCGCCCACCGGGCTGCCTTTGCCGGAGGGGCGGGGGTTTTTGTGCTGGCAGGCACAGGCTCCGTAGCGCAGGCGCGCACGCAAGATGGGCACACCACCCGCGCAGGCGGCTGGGGCTGGCTGTTTGGGGATGAAGGAGGCGGCTACTGGATTGGCTGCCAGGCCCTTAACCACGCCGCCCGTTTTCTGGATGACCCCACAACACCCGTTGCGCCCTTTGCACGCGCCGTGCTGCATGCGCTGGAACTACCCGACCACGGCCCCAACGCCGCCGACGCCTTGCGCGAGTGGCTGCGCACCCGCCCCCACCCACGCTCTGCCGTTGGGGATGTGGCCCCCATAGTCCATGCACTGGCCCAGACGCATGACCCCCATGCTCTGGCCATACTGCATGCGGCGGCCGCACATCTGGCTGATCTGGCGCATACGGCCTGCCGCGGCCTTGTGCTGCCACCCCCTGCTGCACCCACCAGCCCTCCGGCTGAACAGCCCCTGAAAGGCCTGCCGTGGAGCTATGGCGGGAGTGTGATGACCAGCGCGGTCGTCCGTGTGCGGGTGAGCACACTGCTGGGCCAACCCGCAACCCCTCCCGCCCTGCCCCCACTGGGTGGCGCCGCCCTGCGTGCAGCCCAGCTGGCAGGCTGGGAGGTAGATGCGGCATGGGTGCACAGGCTTGCAACCTCACTTTCAGTGCAAAACACACAGCCATGATTGCTCACTTTTTCAAATCCATCCCAGCCAGAACACTACTCCTGTGTGGCCTTGCCCTGGCAGGGGGCACACCTTGTGTGACCATGGCGCAAAATGCGCTGGACACATCCCCCGGCACGCCCCAACTGGCTTTTGTGCGCAATAGCGTAAGCCTGCCGCTGGTCATGCCAGCACCGGCTGTTCTACAGGCATCGGGGGCTGCCTTTGCCTTACCCCAAAGCCTGACCCTGCACTGGAACAGCCCACCAACCCCGCTGTTGCTCCGGGCTGTAGAGCGGTTGCGTACCCGGCTTTGCATACTGGCAGGCAGGCCCATTATGTTCACTCAGGCCCCACCTCCACCGGGTGGGCTTGTGCTGAACATCAACACCCCCAAGGACATCACATTCCCCAGCCCCACCATGCGTGAGGGCTATACGCTGGATGTTGCCCCCACCGGCATAACCCTGAATGCACAAGGGGTGGCTGGAGTGCTGCATGGCCTGACCAGCCTAAGCCAGCTTGTTCGGCAGGAGCGCGATGGCCCCGTGCTGGCACAGGCCCATATTGAGGATACCCCGCGCTTTGTCTGGCGTGGGCTTATGCTGGATACCAGCAGGCACTTCATGCCCCTGCCCGACCTGCTGCGCCAGCTGGACGCCATGGAAATGGTCAAGCTGAACGTGCTGCACATCCACCTGTCCGATGGTGCCGCCTTCAGGGTGGAAAGCAGGGTTTTCCCGCGCCTGCACACACTTGGCAGCCATGGGCAGTATTACACGCAGGAACAGGTTCGCCAGCTTGTACGTGAGGCTGCGGACAGGGGTATCCGTGTGGTGCCCGAGTTTGATACACCCGGCCACAGCTACGCCATGCTGCTGGCATACCCGCGCTATGCCGCCAACGCCCCGCTCAACACCACCGACCGGGCCGAGATCAACCGCGCAGCTCTGGACCCCACCAACCCGGCCACACTCAGCTTTGTAAACGCCGTGTACGCAGAAATGGCGAGCCTGTTCCCCGACCCCGTTTTTCACATCGGGGGGGACGAGGTGGTGGCAAAACAATGGGCGCAATCCCCCCACATTGCCGCGTATATGAAGCAGCACCACATAGCCTCGGTTGCAGCCTTGCAGGCGGATTACACCCGCCACGTAGCCCACGCCCTGCGCCTGCGTGGCAAAACCGTTATGGGCTGGGATGAGGTACAGGAAGCCGATATTCCCCCTGACACCATTATAGAAAGCTGGCGCGGCCCCGCCCATACCGCACAGGCCACAGCCGCTGGCCATGACACGGTTATTTCCGGCCCCTATTATCTGGACCGCCTGCTCCCCGCGAGCGCTTACTACACCACAGACCCGCTGGACATGCGCAAGGATGCGGCAGAAGCACAGGCAGCAGCCCAGACCACCGGCCCCAACCCGCCCGACACCCCGCCAACACCCACCGCCACCCCGACAAAGGCGGAGGACGCCCCTCCACCACCCCTGAATGACGCACAAAAAGCCCATGTTCTGGGTGCGGAAGCCGCCTTGTGGACCGAGGTTGTCTCCCCCGACATGCTGGATGCGCGCATATGGCCACGGGCAGCAGCACTGGCCGAGCGGTTCTGGTCCGCGCCGGAACAGTGCGATGCCACAACCCTGTACCCCAGACTGGCCATTATGGCAGACCGGCTGGACCTGCTGGGGCTGGAGGCCCACGCCAACACCCAGCGCATGCTTGAGCGCCTTGCTCCGGGGGAAACTGAGCCAGCTGCCGTGCTGCTTCAGGCGGTCTCACCCGTGCGTAATTACGCCCATAATCATGAGTTTTTACAAATCCGGCATAAACAGACCGCCACCTTGCAACAGCTCGGCACCCCGGCGGATATTGCCAGCCCGGACAGTTTTGAGGCTGAAACCTTTAATGCCGAAGCCAAAGCCTTTATTGCGGGCCATACCGAACTGCGCCATGAGCTGGAAAATACACTCACCCGTTGGGCCGGTAACGACAGCGCCTTTGCCCGCGCAGCAGCCCATAACACGGGACTGACCCCGGCATTGGCGGCCTCGGCGCAACTGGCCGATCTGGCCCGTGCGGGGCTGGCCGCACTCGGCACCGGCCGCACACTAAACTGGCGCGAAAACGCCCGCACTGCACTGCTTGCCGCCAAAAAGGACATAGCGGCCTCGGCCAGTATTCATGTCGTGACCAATACCCCCCAGCCCGAAGGGGACCTGATCCAGCGGATCGTCCCCGGGGTGGAGGTTCTGCTTGATCCAACCATCCCCTAGGCTCAGGGTCCATTGATATAAGCGGCAGGATGTGATTCAGGCTCCTTGAGGAGACTGAAGGTGAGTGATCTGTATTGACTGCGGACGAGCAGATGGATCGTCCATAGCTTTTTCCCCGAAGAGCCATGACAAACCTCGCGTTGATGACCGGCGTGTTCTGAGCGGGGTCGTTTATGTCATCCGTAACGGTCTTCAGTGGAAAGACGCTCCGAAAGCGTATGGTCTGCACAAGACTTTGTATAATCGCTTCATCCGGTGGAGCCACCTGGGTGTCTTTGACAGGATATTTGTCGCCCTGACAGAACAGGCTGGCCGTTCGAAGCGTCTGATGATTGATGCAAC